>WSNH01000005.1 GCA_013316135.1 Clostridia bacterium | reverse complement strand
CTATAGTATATAGTAATATAAAAATCTACGGCATTTAAAATTGTGGGATTTAATTTGAGCAAGGAGCTAATATGACGGTTATCGCAGATAATTTGGAGGTGGCTATTGATCTTGGCAGTGACACTGTCAAGGTTGCATATGCTTTCAAGACAAAGAAAAGTGTTGAGTACGGCAAACTTTCTCCCTGCGACATTACCGGCAGCGTGATAGTGCCGGCGATAGCGTATTTTGACGAAGACGCTTCGTCTTGGCTATTTGGAGAAGATGTTTATAAAAACGTCGACAAGTCATTCGTCACCGTCGTTAAGATAAAATCTTTACTGTCGTTGTTGCTTAGACAACGCGACAAAAAAGTTACCGTAAGCAATAGAGAGTATTATTACAAGAAAAAAAGATTTCCCAAGTTTTATTTTCCCAATAGGAGAAAACTTGCCGAGGACTTTGCCAAAGCCGAAGAGTTGGATATGACCTTTAATGGAGATCGGACTCCGCAGAAGGTGTGCGAAGAGTTTTTTAAATATCTAATTGACGAAACTGTTTTGCCTGCAATACAAAGATTGCAAGAGCAAAAGGGAATTTGTTTTCAAGATATTCATTATTCGCTCGTATATCCGACAAAGGCAGGTAAGGAGTATGTTGAAGAACTTGAGAATCTCGTATCTCTTGCGAGCCACTCTAAGATGAAAAAAGTTTTGTCATCGACAAAGGCGTTGGGGCTTTTTGCATTTCACAGAGAGGTGCTTAAAAAAGGCGAATCAATAGTAATTTTTGATATGGGCGAAGAAGACATATCTGTAGCAAAGTTTACGCTCAACACTTCGGGCAGTATTATAATCGACGGCGTAGACGGACACAACGAACCTATGGAAATCGGCGGAAACGATTTTGACTACGCTTTGAGAGATTATGTCGAAAGCGTTATTTCCGGTAGAGAAACGGTGGGCGCTCCGCCTGTCGGAGAAGACGGATATATTGCGGAAAAGGGGCTTCATTCCACGCAGTTTTTGATGCTCAATGAGATCAAAAAGACCAAGATTGCATTATCTCTTGACGACGATATATATGCTCTCGCTTTTGAGCGCGGCGTGCCTATGTCGATACAGCGCGACGTGCTGGTTCAGACCAGCGTTACGAGAGATAAGTTCTTGACGTGTACCGGTATGAGAGATAGCGACGGAGTTGCCAAAAAAATATCCGATTATATAATCGGCGAGTTGAAAAGAACTCTCAATAGCGATGTAAATAAGATAATGTTATCAGGCGGAGTTACAGAGACATACGGTTTGATAGACTATCTTGAAAAACAATTGAGAGAGGCAAGATTGTCAGTCGATATTGTCACTTTTGACGACTATAGAAGCGATGACGATACATTTACGATACTCTCCAACGAGGACTCAACTTTTGCGCCGGCGGTAGGCGGAGCAATAGTTGCGCTTATGGGATACCAACTCAAGACGGCGGTTGCGCTTTCTTACGGTACCTGGCTATACAACAAGAATATCAACAAAAAGATACTAGATGTCTTTTTGGAAAGAGGCAGAGTTATTCCGCAAAATGGCGCGGAATATTCTTGCTCAACATACGTCAATTACAGAGAAGCCTGGGCTGATAGGGTAAAGAATGAAGAGATATTCTCAACGACGCTCGGCAAAAAGGGAGACGTAATCGGAGAGCCGGGAAGCGAGACAAGAAAGAAGAGGGAAAAAGACATAGATCTCAAGGTCGTGTCTGGCGGACAGAATAAGGGCGAGATACTCTTTTATTGCAAAGACAAAGGAACTCTAAAGCGTGTGGAAATCCAAGGGCTTTTATATTTCCAAGAGGGCGTCAAGATAGACGCCGACGGCAGGGCAACGCCGTTTATACGCAATGACGTTGCTAAAAACGGTAGATTCAATGAAATATCAGTCAGACCTTACAACTCGTACGGCTATGCCAGAAAGGTCCATTACGAGAATATTGTTTTGAAATTCAGCGGAGTCGACGACTTTGAAGTCGAAGGATCCGATTGAGAGCGGAGGGCAGAATGGGAAAGAAATTTACGTTGCGGTGCGCAGACGGCGCATTTGATAAGGACGTACAACGCTCCAAGATTGCGGGCGAGGTAAGACCTTTTGACGCAAAAATGGCGACTTTGACGAAGTGCGCGGAAGAACTCGACAGATTCGACGACTTTGCCGAACTTAAAATCAAGCCTGACGTATACAGAAATCAGGGCGGCAAATACGGTATAATTCCGCTTGCGGACAAGGGCGGTCAAACTATTCTTAAAGGACAGCAGTCTGCGGTGACAATCTTTCTTAAAGAGTTGAGAGGTTTTGGACTTTTGGCGGACGTTGTGGGCAGCGGCAAGACGTTTGAGGCTTGCGCGATATTAAGCGAACTTGCGGTGAGAGGCAAGATGCAATCGTTACTCCTTGTCGTGCCGTCGCAGGTATACGACAGTTGGATCAATGTGCTGGAGAATCTTTTCGGACTTGGCGATGGTGTGCTTTTGCAAGTAAAAGAACCGGAGTTCGGAGATTGCGACGAAGTGCTTGACGGTTACGTAAGACGCCCAAAAAGACCCATCATAGTAAAGACCGAAGACTTTGTTAAGTGGAATGAAAATCAAATCAAGGACGCTCTTTTCGACGTCGTGGTCGTAGACGAAGCGCACCATCTGTGTACCGAAGAGGGCGAGTACGCAAAGGCAATGAAGTTGCTTTCGTTGCTTATGGTGACAAAGAAGAGAGCCAATTCTACATATTGCGTATTACTGTCGGCAACACCTCACTCAGGCAACCTCGACAAGATGTTCCGTCTTTGGTACTTTGTAAGATGCAAGGGCGGCAATCCCGACGACTTTGACGTCAAAGACGACAAGGACCGTACCATTGATTACAAAAAAGAAAAAGAATACTATAGACTCAATGTTTGCCGCGGAGCAAATACAGTGTCTGAATTTATTACGGCAGTCAAGCAGTTTGAGATAGACAACAACTTTACTGCGCCGTTCAAGAATTTTTTGCGAGTCAAGAGAGAACTCGATAAATGGGATGGGTATTCTCAAGGCGAAAAGCAAGTCTTGCGAGAAGAGTTTTTAAACAAAGACGGCAACGAAAATATCCGCCAAGAAGTGCTTAGGAGAGTTGCCGGCGCGTATCACAACGGCGTATTGAGAACGATAATGATACGTCAGCCCAATGAGTTGAGCAAATCGAGATTTGTTTACAACAACTATTTTTATCCTATAGGTCCGTCAAAGAGAATACTAGAGACGCAGGGCGTAGACGGCAGACCCATCAAGGTGGACTTAAAGGAGTTGAATACCCAAAAAGCAATAGAGGCAGACGGCGAGCATTATTCGCTCAAGGGCTATGCGGAAGAATATTGCAAAAACAGAGATTCTCAAGAGGTATACGCGGAGTTGATAATATCAAAGATACTCGGCAAATTGGGATCTTTTGGCGACTCAAATATATTTGACAAGAAAAACAGCCAAAAATATTATTGGGAGCAATTTGAACGTAAGATAGTGTCGGAGAGCAACGATAGATTTTTATTGATGCCTGCAACTGGCGACAGTTTTGAATACAAACTCAGACAGGCAAAGAAGATACTTGAAGAGCACGAAGGCGAGAGAGCGTTAATGTTTTTTGATTACGACTTACCAAAGACCAGCAAGGGCTACCGCCAATGGAATAAGGTCATAGACGCGCTGAATTGTGACGACAAGTTCAAGGACAGGATAATCGTGGGTACGGCGGAGAATAAAGACAAGAACGTCAAGAAGTTTTTGCAAAAGCAGGACGCTATTTTAATAGTCACCGATTCGGCGTTTACCGAGGGCGTCAACTTGCAAGATAGCAGACTTATCATCAACTTTCAAGTCACACCCGATCCGCTCGCAATGGACCAAAGGATCGGTCGCGTATTCCGTCTTGGACAGTCAAGCGACGTAAAAATCTATTCTCTTGCTGATATGAACAAACTCGAAGGTTTTGCTTTGGCGTACTTCAACAGCATAGGTTTGCTGACCAGCAACAGCGGTGACGCTACTATTATTGCAGGAAGCAACAATGAGAGAATGGTTGCGCTGCGTTGTCCGGCGTGCGGAAAGGTTGCTCTGTATTCAAAAGGCGATTATGAACTTGCCAAGAAGAAGAATGAGTTGTATTGTATCAACGATCCCAAGATATGCTGCCTTGACGATCCCAACGGCACGCTTATGGAAGAGATTAACGTATACGAATTCAAGTGTTCGGGGTGTTCGACGACGTTTTCTCGTAGCGTTGGCGAAGGAGGATATAAATGTATATCCAAAAACAACGACGATAGAGGCACTATGTGCAATAGCGGCATTGCGGGAGACAGGGAATATTATTGCTCTAAGATATGCGTTATGAGACATTGTTCACGATTCAAAGGCGAGTTTAAAGACAAGTGTAAAGTGCTTCAGGCTTACGAGCAAAATCCCAATGTTGCGACTTCGGATTTGCAGATTATATGCGCAAAATGTTCAAACAAAGCCGAATGTCCGCAAAGGTGCAGATTTGGAGTTGGCAGAGCAAGTATAGAGGCTTGCGCATCTTGCCAAAACGCCGAGTGCCATCCCAAGCCGCATACTATTACATTTGACGACAGATGGTCGGCTAAATGTCCGATATGCGCGCAGAGGGGCGAAAAGGGCACGCTGTATCCGGTCGTCGCCAGGACGTTTGCCGCGTATATGAAAGCGGCGTGGGACTTCAAGCACGACGGCGGAGAGTCGTTCTGCAACAACTTGATGAAAGAGGCGAGCAAGGTTGCCGACATAAAAGCCATATTGTCTATGGACGGTATGTCGGAGCGGAGGTAGTATGGCAAAGATACATATTGGAAACGAATATAGCAAGACATTTGACAGCATAGTCAAACTATATGAAGAAGGCTGTGTTCAAGACGGCGTCATCATTAAGATAGACGGAGACAGAATAGTCACGCCGTCGCACGAGTTTGTACTTTCAAGAGGCAGGGCAAGCAAGACTAGTGTTGAAAAAACGGCGTTGATAAATGAAAACGGAGCCACTTGGTTTGGCGCGTTCAGAGGCGAACAATTTAAGAATGACACGGCTGAATGGCTGATGTTTGTCGAGACGATAAAAGAACATTTTCACCGAAATTATTCGGTGCTTGAATACCGCCCGAAGATAAAGAAACTATCTAAAGAGTATGTCATTGCGCAAATAAAACTCATTTCCAACGTGCTCAGATGTTTTTATGAAGGATACGCTTTTGATATAAAAAGAGCCGACGAAAGAGACGCTCTTGAAGACGTATACGGAGCGTCGTTTAGAATGGAAATTACGGACGGCACAGGCGAGGCTGTACCCGTGCTTGGCAAGATATACTTTCGCAAGAAAGGTTCGTCCTTTATTCCATACAGCAGAGAAGAAGCCGAGTTGATTGACGAGCATATTACTAAGAATTTTGACGGTGAAGAAGAGAGTGAAAATTTTTTGCAAAACAGTGTCGAACTTACCGATACGGTAGTCAACGAACTTGACAAATTCGTCAACTCAAAAGACAACGACATATCTTCAAATTTGGTATTTACCGATTCCACTGACAGAGACGCAGTGGAACTTATGGTAGAAAAGGGACCTAACGAAAATGTCGAATTGACTTGTTTGAGCCTGTCGCTTCTTAATATTTTCCACTTCAAATGGAGAAGCGATCTATACGATATTTTGCTTGAGGACAGAGTAGTACTCAAAGCCAATGTGGGTATAGGCGGCAGAATTAGCATCTCTTGTAATTCTTGCGCGGAAAAGACTATGCTCATCGAGGCAGGGAAAATCACTTTGACTATCAACGGTATGCAAAAGAGCGTGAATATAGACGCTGAACGCGAAGACCTCAATTTGACAGCTTCAGCTATCGAGACGGCAAAGGAGCGTCTTTTCTCCAAGCATCTCAAGAGAATAAGTTGCAGTGAAAACGCGCGTTTGGCAGGTGTTTGCACCAAGTATGTTTGCAAAAACGACAGCGTGATGATAGGCTCAAAAGAAGGACTGGTATGCAAGTGCAAAAACTGTCCGCACCCGGAAGTCGTATTTAAATGTGACGACGGCATAGTTAGATATACCAGAGATTTGGTATTTGTCAGAGATTCGATGACGCTTTTGCCAAAGGAGCAAACTGTGCAATGCGATTGTTGCGGAAGGACGTTTACGAAAGATCGCGATAATAAGCGGTATATATGCGATTTTTGCAAAGTTGCCGATATGGGACTAGACATACTCGACGATACGGAATATGCGAAAGGTAAAAAGTTATATCGCAAATATAGAGGTATGTTGCCGTTGACGACGAGATTCAAGGGAGCAAAGGTAAAAAAATACTGTCAAGAGGATGAAGACTGTATTATGTTTGTAATAGATAAAGAAGTGTATATCTTCAACAAAGATTGTCAGAGTCAAGGCGGCTTTTTAAAAGCGCCGGAGCATAAGATGGGAGGTGAAAATTATGAAAAATATGACGTTTTCAGGCAATGAAAATATAGATTACTCTCCATCTACCAAAAAGACTTTTGGAAGTAGGAAGGTATTCATACTAATTATGGCGATTTTAGCGGCTGTAAGCGACTTTGCGCTTTTGGTCGTATTTGCCATATCCGGACACGGCGGATTGGCAATACCAATAATATTATTGATACTTGACGGATTGTTTATTGCCGGCGTGTGCCTGAGTAATTTCCGTTTTAAGTACTCTATTGTAATATGGAGCGTCTACTTGGCAGTCTCCGTATTTATCACAGCGTTTTTGGCTACGCTTGAGATCGGCGCTACATATATGACAGATACGGCAAAGTTACTCAACGTATTTTCTCATATCGCGTTGTATTTTGTCACAGTTCTTGCAAGTATTTATCCAATTATCAAGAGTAATTTTAAGATAAAGGCAATTATGGTCACGGCAGTAGCAATAGCGGTGATTTTAGTAGGAGCGTTTGCAGTTTATTTTTCTGCCAACGGTTATTTCGGACAAGGTTTTTTGGGCGAGTACAGAGTCGTAGGATATACGTTTGACGAAGAGAGCGACACCTATATCGCAACCGATATCAAGGCAGGAAGATCGGATAAAGTTATAATTCCCGAGGAGTTCAACGGCAAGAAAGTATCGGCAGTCAATTGTTCTATATTTACGCATACTTCAATACAAAGCGTGGATATACAAAGCGCGGAAGAGATACGTTTTGTCGAAAATCAATATCTTAACAGTATCAATCAATATTTGAGAATTGGCGTAGATAAAAAATATATAGACGCTTATCGGGAAGACTTTTTAAAGCCTGATTATTTCCCCGAGGATCAGGGTAGTCGTCTGCTTGCCAATTGCTTCTATCCCATCAATCTTGAAGAGGGAGAGAGATATATTACATTTGAGTATAGCAAGTATCCTTACGAATACGGTTCGCATCCTTATGCTGAGGAAATTGTTCCCACGTGGATAGGCAAAGCCGGTCAAGAATTTAAACTTGATTATTCCGATAAAGCAGAATATATGAAACACGCTCGCGCAAGAGACGTCGCGGATTTAGTATGGTGTTATGACAACAATAACGCAAAGATTTTGGCAGGCGATATGGTGAATCTTGTAGGAACAACAATAGACTCCGACAAATATAGGGTCGAAGTTGACTTTGACGATGTATACAGGGTTAAAATCGAAGAAGACAACGATACTATTTACGAACCTGCAGACTCTTTTAAAATAACGGAAGTAGACGGACGAGTCCACGATTATATTTATTTCACCGTCGACAGCGCATACTTGACGCTTGAAGACTTGAGTTTAAATCTTATTGAAGACAGAGACAACGGTTTTGATTTGAGTTGGGAATATAAATTGAATTTAAAATCCAGTTCCGGCAGTGATTTTTGGCATAGTCTCGGTGATGTTAGAGAAGAACTTTATCAACTCTCGCAATATCGCGGCGATGCCGTAGACATTAAGTTGAGACCGATATGGACGATGAAAGATCCTACCGACTTGAAAATAACTTTTGATAATTACAATTATGTATACGGTGACAATATAGTTATGACTTTTAGCGGTAAGGCTCCGAATGACGATTGCGTGATGCATCTTGAGTGGGATTATTACGGCAACGGTACGTTTGAGGAAAATACGAGCGATAAATATTATATATACAATGCGTTTCCTCAATACGGAATTTACGGAGTGCGAGTATATGTCACTTCAGAAAAATCTTCTTTGTCGTCAGAAGGATACGTTGATAGAGTTTTGCAGGTCAATAAGAGACCGCTGCATATTACGTGGCAAGAACCGGGAGATATGGTCTTTGACGATCAAGAAAAGGTATTGCAGCACTTCGTCGGAGAAAATGATTTGATCAACGGCGACGTTTTGGCAAATTATATAGAAGAGACGGATATAAGAAATACCAATGCGGGAAACTATACGGCGAGAATATCGTTGAAAGGAAGTATAGATGAGAAGTATACGATAGCCTCCGGAGGTTCGTATATTTATACAATATCGCCGCGTCCTACGCAAACTCAATGGACGTGCGAAGATTTTACATACGACGGCTATTCGCATAATGCGCAAGCGACTGCGCAGAATTTGTATGGCGGCGCTTTGTCTGTGACTCTTTCCGACGCGAAGGTAAGCGCCGGAAAGTATACTGCCGTCGCGACGTCCGACGACAGCAACTATAAATTGACCAATGATACTTATAATTTCGAAATCAAGCAAAAGAGCGTTACGGTATCAAAATGGACTAATGACGAACCTTTATTTACAAAACTCACATATACGGGGTATGCTCAATATCCGACTGTATCGCAAATTGACGGTCTCGTGAGGAATGATAATATCAACAGTCAACTTATATATTCGGGCTATTCTTCGAATATCGACGCGGGCGAGGGATATACGGTCATAGTAGAATTGCCGGCGTCAGGCAACTATAAATTTGACAGCAGGCAATCTACGACGTATAATATAGAAAAGAAAAGTTTGAGCGTGCGGGTATTGGCGAACAATAAAGTTTATGACGGCAAAGCAAGCAGATTTGATATTGACGTCGTCGGACTTGCAAGCGTACACACCAAGAGCAGTCTTGGGACTCCTTCATACAGCGGCACCGGAGTTGGCGCAGTAAACGTAGGAAATTATTCCGTCGCGGTATCGTTGCCAAACAACAATGTGACGAAGAACTACGATATTACTTATGGGAGTGCTAACTTTAGTATAACAAAAGCGCAGGTATATGTGTCTTGGAGCGGAGTCGTCGTCAAAGACGGCGTCGTAGTCCCTCCGGAAGCGTCTGTAACAGTTGCGTATCCCAACGACGTCGTTATTGGCGATTATGTCTACAGAGACAGCAGCGGCAGAGTGATACCGTCGATACCTTATGAGAGCGGAACATATTCCGTCGAAGTCAATCCTACGAGCGCTAACTGTACTTTTACCAATACTCGTATCGAATTTACGGTTACAGTAGACAAAAACCAAAATAGGGAGGTGGCGTAATGAAGTGCAACAAGTGCAATCGCGATATTGAAAGGCCGTTGGAACTTTACAACGGTAGATGGTGTTGTCCCAGTTGCAAGAAAGACATCTTTCCCGATGTGGATACTGAATTTGCAATCACTGCTCACAATAGAGAACTTTTTGTAAGATCAGAAGAGTATTACTTCAAGTGGCTTACGTCAACTAAAGAGAGCAAGCCCGTAAGATTTAAGTATCTCGATAAGGCGGTAAGTCTATGTTATGAATCGGCGTTTGAATACCACCCATCGGCGCTTATGAGATTGGGTTATTATTACGACAGGGGCTACGCGGATTTCAGTTCTGCCGGAGCAGAGCGTTGGAGAGCGGCTTATTTCTATTATAAAGCGGTACTTTTCAATTCTCATAAAGGCGTAGTGACGCAAGACGGCGAAGAGAGATATGTCGACGAACTTACTCAAATCAAATTGCAGTGCGGCAAGTATATGCTTGACTTGCTCCAGCAGGCGCCTACTGAAGTGACAAAAAAGATTGCTTTTGACGGCTATGAAAATATTGACAAACTTAAAAGCGAAGTGGCGCAGAAAATAGTAGATCTCGGCGGCGTGGCAGTAGATTACGACGGACAGATCGAGACAAATTCTCACGATATGTCGGCAATGGCGTATGCGGCGCTCAGAGCTTGCGCGGACGAAGAAAGAGCGCCTGTATTTGCAATCTTTAAGTTGAGTAAATACGAGGCGGAAAAGTTGATTTTGGGCTCGGCAGACAGTTCGTTTTCAATTGTCGGACGCGTGGGCAGAGACTTGAAACTTAAGATTGCCGAGGCGTACGACGATAAAGAGATCGACGGCAAGTTTGCAGACTTCAAAAGTTCTAACGCGCTCGTCAATTATGTGCAAAACAGGTGTCCGAATAAGGGAATATACCTCTGTTTCTTCAATTGGCTTGGCGGACACAAATATCTTAAGAGAAAAAAAGATAGAAATGTGGTTTGTCAGGCATTGGAAGACAGTTCCTGCACAGGTATAAAGTTGTTAATCAGAGCGGGCAAATACAACTCTTGCGTATTTTATGACGACGACTTTTTTAAGTATGACGAAGGTCGTAAGGGCTTGAGTAAGAAAGAAATGGATAAATTTATAAAGGAAGTTTGCGAGGAGGCTTGAGTTGTTACCGCTTGAGAGATTGTTGGATATTCTTGACGAAAACAAAGTCAAATATCCCAAAAAATTCAAGAATATCGAAATCAACGGTTACGATAGCAACCGTTGCGAACGCTTTGCCGACGAAATAAGGGAGAGCATAGAACGGCTTTTGGCAAAGGGTATCAACAACGGCTTTGACAGTAACATTAAAAATGCGATTTACGAACTTGCCGATATGGCAGGAGATATGTCCAAATATAATATCGTACTTAAACTCGACGATATGCAGGACAAAAAACAACAAATAACCAAGAAGTTCAGATTGGACAAAGGAGAAGACAGTATGGCAGATATAAAGGGAGAAATCATTGCATATATAAACAATTCCATATTCGGGGCGAATATGTTGATTGCGGGAGATATATCGGACTATAACAAGTCGATACTTATGAATTCTGTCGAAATGCTTGAAGAATTGAGATTTATCGTTGAAGATACGATGGACAACTCTTCTGAAGAAGCCGCTCATCGCGCCAAGTACGTCTACGGAGATCCTACTTACGCATTGTGCGCTTGGAGAGAAAGCGTCGCGCGCGGGATGATTTACGACGGACTCAACAAGCATCTTGACGAGGCAAGAGTTGAGGCAATAAAGTGGACGGAACTTACTAAAGAAGTAAGCAAGCGAAAGAGAGCAAAAGAAGAAAATATCAAGATATATACCGACGATATGTTCTCCAAGATGGTCAAGAGGGACGAAGTCAAGGAAAAGGGCGACGCATTTTTTGCAAAACTCAATACTTTTGAAAAACAGTTTGAGATACAGAGAGACACTTATGACAAAGTGTCGGAGATCAACGGCGATATCGAAGAGATACAGGGCAAGATTGCAGCGCTTATTGACAAGATGGACAGCGGCGAAATGCTCGAAGAAGAGGCTCTTTTGCAGATAGAAATGCTTGAAGAAGACGAAGAACTCAAAAAGACGGAAAGAGAGACTTATAGGGCAAGTCTTAAGATGATTGCGGGCACTATATCGGGTATGAAGAGATTGCTTACGCAATTCAAAAGATTGGAACTTATATTCAATATGTATCAAAGGGTAGAACCCAATATGTTTTATGCAATGTTTTCCAATATCGACTTCAATACTTTCTTGGACGTATTGAGTTACGGCGCAAGCGAAACGCAGATAATTACGGCTTTGAGTTATTACGAGATAGTAATGGAAAACGTGCAGGAGCAAACTATGCATATGGCGCAAGTCGACAATCGCTTTGCAGAGGCAAACAAGTTGTTCGACGCATTTAAGACGCCGTCGAGAAAGACGCAAAACGCTCAGGACGCAGAGAAAGAAGAGCAGGCAAAAAAAGATAGGATAGCAGAACTTCGCAAGAAGTATAAAAAACCCGCTCCGCCTATCGAGAAGCAAGAGAAAGAAGAGCCAAACGTAGAAAACGCCGATAATGACGAATTGTCGCAAATAATATCTACAATAACAAAAAAATAAGTTGCAGCGAGGAATAAAAAATGGCAGGAAGAAAGGAAAGAGAAAGAGAACTAAAGCAGGCGACGCCGGATCCGTATGACAAGATAATGGCGGATAACCAACGCAAGATGGAAAGCAAAATGCTTGACGGAAAGCGCGGTGAAATGGAGCAGGCAATAGAAGATCTCGGAAGAAAAGCCATAGAAAGCGAATTGAAATACGGTCCCGACCATTTCAATACAAAAATATTGACGATGTTCTATAATGTGACTTTCACTATGAAAGAGTTTGTAGGAATGATGTTTGCAATGAAAGAAGCGATGAGCGTCCTTTCGCAGACTATGAATATTATGGACGACGTGTTTGACTTTATCAACGAAATGATGATGATTGACAATTACAGCAATTACTCTCTTATGGGACGTATAAAATTGCAACGCAGAATACGCAAGTTCGTCAAGCACAATTCCAATAGAATGAAGACTATGTTCAAGATGGTCAGCGGTTACGGCAAGATTGCCGACGGTATGATGGCTGCAATGGGTAGTTTTGACAAAAAACTCAAAAAGAGTATGAGCGCAGGCGGCAATAAGAAAAAAGACGGCGTAGTGGCAGGATATGAAAGCGAAGCGCAAAAACAACTCGACAAGATGAGAGCTGAAATGACGTCTGAAGAAGCCAACGGCAGTTCAGGCGCTGCAAGCAGCTCGCCAAGCGCAGGTACGGCTGCCGCGTCGACTGGAAACAGCGATATAAACATTGATGACATAGTATAATTAAAGGATAATTTTATGGCAAAAGATGGGCAAAAAAAAGAAGGCGTAGAAGAACTTGAGGGCAAACTTCGCGCCGTAACAGAAGAGATACGCGGTATACTAGGCGGTCGCAAGGACAAGAAGGACGTAGGCGAAGACGATAAAGCTACTCTTAGGGCAAAATATTCGCAGGCGGCGCAGATTGCGCGTACGCTTTCCAATAGATGCACCGATACCGAAAAGATAGAGAAGTATTCTAAATTTTATAAGCAACTCAGCGACGCTGCGGCAAGTTATGGGTCTGTGCTCAAGAGCAAAGTTCCCAACACCACATTGGACGACGTCAAAGGTCTTGACGACGTCAAGGCGCTTGTCAAAAGTTTTATTTTTATGGCGCGCAATCCGGAGATACTCAAGTATTACAAAATGGAAGGCGGTCTTGGTATGCTTATGTATGGCGCTCCCGGCACAGGTAAGACTATGTTTGCCGAAGCAATCGCCAACGCTATGAATTTACCTCTTTTTATTGTCACTCCCGCGGATATATTCAAGTCTTATGTGGGCGAGTCAGAGCAGGCGGTCAAACAGATTTTCGACGAGATAGACACGTGCCCAGACGGAGCGATATTATTTGTCGACGAGTGCGAATCCATATTTAGCAAGCGTACGCAAGATACCAAGGACTATAAATCGGCGGTGACCACGGAACTTCTACAGCGTATAAATGGCTTTGGCGTCGACGGCTCAAAGAGAATAATGATAGGCGCGACCAACAGACCCGACGTAATAGATCCCGCATATCTTAGATATAAGAGATTTTCGCATATCATTCACGTTACGCCTCCCGACTTTGACGCGAAGAGAGCAATAATCGAGGGTAAACTGAAGGGCATAGATCTTGACGGTATATCTTTGGAAGAAGTCGTCAATATGACCAAGGAATATACTAATGAAGTTGACGATAAAGGCGAAGTGCGCACCGTAGCATATTATTCAGCCGCAGATATATGCGGAATTATAGAGGAGTCTTGCAGATACGCCTTGGAAGAAATAGAAGAAAAGGGAGGGGACAAGCCCATTCCATTGCGACTTGATATGTTTGAGCGAGCGTTCGAGAAGATACCGCCCAGCATTAGCGCAGAACTTCTTGAAGATTACGAGAATTTCCGCAATACGCATTGATTTAAAATCAGTCGGTCGTACATAGATTGACTGATTTTTTATGCAGGAAGTAGCAATAAATTTAAATTTCATCTTGGAGTTGCGGCATCATATTGTTGACCAAACAAAAAAAATCGGCTTCAAACAAATCCGATATTTCAGAGTGAGAATAATCGTCTTGATTTGTTTTTGAAATTTTCTCAACGCTTTCGTAAAAACTTATTTTGTAGCGCTCTTTTATTTCGTTTAGATCATCGGCAAACAACAATGTCGTCTGATTGGAAAAATATACGACTCTGTTAGGAAATAACTTATAAACGGTCACACAAAATCCTAAGATAGGCATAGCAATGCGATATGTTATATAAATTATATCGTGCGCAATACTTATGATATTGTTTGCTATTTTATTTATCGCGACTTCTTGATTGCAAAAAGGAATCAGCGTTTTGCAAAAAAATTTGTTCAAAACAAATATTGGATAAAAAAGAGCAGACAGCAATATATTAAATATAAGTATAACCGCTCCTATTGGTATCAGTAGAAGCCCCCAATTTACGCATTTTATCTTTTTTCGCGCAATATTTAAAATGTCTCGAGGAGAGAAATACTCACCCAAAGCGTAATACTTTTTTATCATTAGTTTACCTAGTTTTCCCATTTGTGAGAATTTTTATAAAATAGTAAATCTTGCGATACAGTTTAAAACTGTATTAACATAATTATACAGTTATAGATTGTATAATGTCAAATGGAATTAAACGAAAATGGAAGAATTATTAAAGTTGTCTACAATTTTAAAAGAGTTAAGAGAGCAATACGGTTACACGCAAAAACGCGTTGCTGAAATGTTGGGGCTGAAGTATCAATCATATCAAGCCTACGAACGCGGCTTGTCTGTTCCTACGCTTTCTCATTTTATTAAACTTGCCGATATTTATGACGTTTCGCTTGATTGTTTGATAGGAAGAGATAAGATATGATATATTTTTAGATAAGTAATGAGTATACTCTCTCGCATTAGTTAATAAGATCCGTAAGCGGTATATTCAGCGCTTCGCTCAATTTTCTCAAAGTCTTCAAATTCGGCAAAAGTTGACCATTGATTATTTCATAGATTTCAAACGTGGATATGCCGGAAATTTGCGCAAGTTGGTGCACTGGGATATCTCGTTTTTTTATGTTTTTGGCTATGATGTTTTTTATCTGTGGCATATTTAATTTATCGTACATAGTTCCCTCTTATTGCAAGTATAATATTATTTTCACAGCAAAATGCTGTGATGTGTATAGTTTACAGCAAAATGCTGTAAAATTCAAGTAGTTGGATAATAATTATGAAAATATTTGCGCAAAGGCTTAGGGAATTGAGACTGCAACAAGGCTATTCTCAAAAGTATATGGCGGAGCAGTTGCATATATCGTTATGAATTGGCGACGGGAGAGCCTAGTCTTGCGATATTGGCACAATTAGCGGTTATATTTAATGTTTCTGCTGATTATTTAATTGGCTTGAGTGAGATTTAAGATATTTCATTATTTATGCCTAGAAGTTTGTCTGAAGTAATATTATTTAGGGCTTTACTCAATTTTATTGCCGATTTCGACAGTATTGCTTTTAATAACCGGTATGTCACAAGCGTTAATTGAGCGCTTTTTGCAAGCAAAGTTATAAAATGTTTTTCGGAGAAAGATTAAAGGAATATGCAATAAATGAATATTATTCTTAATACGGCATTATCCTTGACGTCTCTACTAATTTTCGTTAGGTCTTGAAGACTGATATTTTATTTCCATATTAGATTTACAAATTGCATTTGGTAGAGTATTATTGAATAAAGAGGGGAATTTATGAAACTCAAATTTAAAGAAAAGTTTTTTTACGGTTTGGGAGATTTATCTGCCAATATAATGTTTGCGGCAATATCGTTTTATTTGCTTTATTTCTTTGTCAACGTCGGCGGACTTAAGGCGGAATTAGCGTCAGCCGTATTTTTGATTGCAAAGTTTTGGGACGCATTCACTGATTATTTGATGGGTAGAATATCCGATAAGACCAAAAGTAAGTGGGGTAAACGTAGAGTATATATGCTTTTTGGAGCAGTTCCTTACGGACTTGCGTTTTTGCTTTTGTGGATCGCGCCGTTTGGAGAAAGCGCTCAGGTCGGCAAGATGATATACTATACTTTAGCGTATATGCTATTCAACACCGCGTGGACCGTGGTATATATACCATATAATGCAATTACTGCCAATATGACGGATAATTACGACGAGCGCACATCGCTAAACGGCATAAGAATTGCGCTTGCCAACGTGGGAATCATACTTGGAGCGGCGCTGTTTGCTCTTTTTGCAGACGGACAGGAGAGTTTGTTTTACAAGTTGTTTGGCAATGCAAAACACGCGTATTTGATGTCAGCGAGTATATTTGCAATTATATCCATCGTCATTATGTTGCTTTGCGCAGGCAATATAAAAGAGCGCGTTGACGACGCAGAGCAAAATGACAAGGGATTTTTCGTAACTCTCAAGGAGTTTTTCAAGTTGCCTGAATTTCGCAACGTAATGCTATGTTATCTTCTCAGTATGGTGGGCTTTGACATAATTATGGCAGTGTTTATGTTCTTCATCAACGATTCGTTGGGATTTAGCGGCGGCGCAATGGCAATGGTATTTGTGGCAATACCGCTCGTATGCGCCATAGCGTCATCTTTCGTTTGGGTCAAGTTAAGTGAGAAATTTAATAAGCACAAAGTATATACAATAGCCTGTGTATATATGGCTTTTGTACTTATATTTGCAATATTCGTACCTGCAAAGAATATTGCCACTACAATTCTTTTGTGCGTTTTCGCCGGCTTTGGTATGTCGGCAATTCAAATTTTGCCGTACGCAAGCGTGCCGGACGTCGTTGAAGTGGACGAATATGTTAATGGAACTAGGAGAGAAGGCGCGTATTACGGTATTACGCAATTTATGTATAAAGTTGCCAATGGCGTGTCAATAGCGTTGGTATCGGCTGTTTTGGGCGCATTTGGCTACATCGAGAGCACTGACGGAACGGCAATTCAACAGCCCGACAGCGCGTTGCTTGCCGTACGTATTGTGTTAGGCGCGCTTCCCGGCGTTATTTTTCTCATTTCCATTATTTTCTCGAGAAGGGCTAATCTCAGCAGAGAACGCTTTGCTACCATCAAAGCCGAACTTGATATTCGTCGGGCAAAAACCCAAAATACCAACGAAGAAAACAATGACTAATCGGAAGTATAAAAAATTAAATGTATGTCAATCAAACGACATACATTTGATTTTTGATTTAGTGACGAGATTTTCACTTGCTTTTTTATTACTTGCATATGAATTGAAGTTGCGCTGTCTTTACAACGACGGATACAGGTTCATATGAAATTACCGCCGATGGCCGGACGACAATGTGCGCCACAAGAAACGTTTAAAAGGCAAAATCACGGAGACTCAAAAACTGCAAAAAGTAGTCGTTCGTCACAAAGAAAAAATGACTGACAAGATAGTTAGTCTTATCAGCCATTCGACGCTAAATTAAAATTTATCGTTAATTTCTATTCAAATAACTAACCGCTATGTGTCCTATCCCGAATATTACTGCCGAAATTATAAGTGGAACAGATAAAAGCATAACTCCGCTAAATAAAAACAGGGTAGTAGGTATTATTGATAACCAAAGCATTTTTACCGTATTACGTCCTTTTCTGAATACTATCCAACCTAATATATACAGCACAAGTAATACTCCATTTATAGTTAGATACACTATTAAAGCGTGAACAGATATCTTAAACTCTGGCGAATACTTTTTGTTTTCCTTTTGCTTTTTTCCATTAAAAATGCACCTCCTCTAGTTGTGTCCAACTTTTGGGGTCATAGCAGTAGGTCTCACGGCTTTTATTTTATTCAAAACTATATTCAAGGCAACCTTTCTGCAAAATATGATTTTCGACTTTTTTGAGAAAGTGTTTTTTTCGCTTATTCGCAGATAAGTCTATCGAGCAGTCCAACGCATAAACCGTGATGCGATATTTATGCGTCTTACCACGAGGCGGTTTCGGACCGGCGTATTTGTGCATACCGTATGCTACGCCTTGTGTTGCGCCTATATCCGAAACGTATTTACCTTTCGAGATTGCCTTTCCGATTTTGCTTGCCGCAGGAATATTCCAAATTACCCAATGCGTAAAGTCTTTTATCGGGTGGCTTATATCTTCCAAAGTAACTGTAAGCGTTTTGGCTTTTTCGGATAGATTTTCAATTACAATTTCGGGCGATAAATCTTTTCCTCTGCCTGTGTATTCGATAGGAAATTTATCGCCGATTGTAAAATCGGGTAAAGAAAATATCAACTGTTCCATAATTCAACTCCGTTTAGATATTTTACAGCCATACCGCCCAATCGCCGTAATCGAATGTTCCTGCGCCGTGATGCAATTTGCCTTGCACTTTCAGTTCTCGAAACGCATCTCTTATTCTTACTGCAATTTCGGGCTGTATATCGAGCGAGTGATGAGCGGGAAATAATCTTTTTGACGGTAACGCCGCTATCGTTTCAAGCGATTGTAAATATGCTTCGGGGTTGGTAGACGGATAATAGGCGAACAAAGTATCTTTGTAAATCAAGTCGCCCGTAAACACATAACTCCGTTCTTGTTCCCAAAAGCAAAGGTGTCCGGGCGAATGCCCTGCGGTATGTAACACTTGGATTTTTCTGCCGCCTAAATCTATGATTTCACCGCCGTGCAAAACCATTATCGGCGTTCCTTGAAAAATCTCATACTTGCTAACGTCAAAGCCTTCGGGTAAATCGCAACGGTCAACAACCATATCACGGACGGTTTGAATAGAAAGCGGAAACTTGCCGTTCAACCAATCTAACTCGGCTTTGTGGACATAAAAATCGGGAGAATATTTGTGTCCACCTATGTGATCCCAATGGATATGTGTTGCAACGGCAGTAACGGACATATCCGTCAGTTTGCGTACTTGCTCGTAAATGTTGCAAATTCCAAGCCCCGTATCAATCAAAAGACAACGCTCGCTGCCGATTAAAAGATAGCAGTGCGTTTCTTCCCAATGTCGGTATTCGCTGATTATATAAGTTTGTTCGTCTATTTTATCTATCGTAAACCAATCTTTCATTTTTTGTATTCGTTTTTTATAATATCGATGGTTTTGCCGCCGATACCGAAGTTTTTATCGGGCAATTCCGTAATGGTAGTCGTAAAGAACTCTTGCGGAATATTCATAATTTCCGAAGATACTTCGGTTACGCGCTTTATAAGCAACGTTTTTTGTTCGTCGGTCAATTTTCCGCTTTCTATTTTTATATAAGGCATTAGTTACTCCTTTCTGTTTAGTGGCGCACAGCCGTTTCAAAATTATTCGTCAAATGAATTTTTCAAGGTCGAACATTCCGTCCTTATAAGACAAATCTCCGTTTTTATGTTCGTAACCTAATTTGCGATAGAACGGTATAGCCGATATTGCCGAATGTATTTCTATTCGTTTCGCTCTTTTGGCATATTCGTCGTTTTCCAAACGTTCTATAATTTTCTTGCCGATTCCTTTACGTTGATATGACGGCTCGACGAAAATTGTGTTTATCCAACTTTCCGTCAAACTATCCCAATATGCGCCGATACAGCCGCATCCGATAATTTTGCCGTTTTCTTTGACAACATAAAAATGTCCGTATTCGGCTTTTTGCTTTATTTCGTCATACGGAATCGAAAAGTATTTCGGCTGCTTCGGATAGAACTCGGCAAATACCGAATTTTTACACGCGCGAGCTACCATATCGCAAGTTTCTTTTATTTCGACTTCCTTTATAAGTTCTATCGTCATTCGTTACAGTCTCCTACATTCTCGGCATAGCGGCATTGTAAAAGCCGAGTTTGTGAAAGTCGTACCAACCTTTGATTTGCTCGTCGCTTGCAATAGACAACGCTTTCAATATTTCCCGTGCAAATTCAAGAGTTGCCGTTCCGTTTGCCGTAATAACATTATTGTCCGAAACCGCTTGCCTATGTATGAAGTCTTGCTCGTTGGTATATACAGTGTACTGTTTTAATTCGTTCAAATCGTTAGCAGTATGCTTTGTATGATTCAATGCACCGATAGAGCCCAAAAACCTGCAAGCGTCGCAAATTGCGCCTAACGCTTTGCCGTTCTTTATGCAAGCGTCTATTAGCGGTTTAATTTGCATAGCGTTTTCATTGTGCCAAGCCATACCGCCTATAAGTATTAAAGCGTCGTAGTCCGACGGTGCGCTTTGTAAATCATAGTCGGGTAAGCACTTGACGCCGCCGATAGAAGTAACGGCATCTTTTGTGAGCGATAACGTTTTGTTCTCAAATTTTCCGTTGCCGAGCATATTGACCGCCGACGAAATATAGGCAAGTTCCCAATCCGCCCATTGTTCCAAGATAACATATAGAATTTTTTTCATTCGTTATAACCTCCGACACACGCTTTCGCCCAATTTATTAAAAGCTCCGACATTTCTTCAAACTTTACGTCTACGCCGTTCTTTAAGTTTAGTGCCGTCGTAAGAACGGCGGACGGCGGAACAATTGCGTTTTGCAATTCGGTTTTAGACTTTATGTACTTGCCCGTTTCGTAAAACCATACTGCTTGTATCACAAACACTGCCGATTTGTAAAGCGAGCGAAGTATATCTTCACTTTTTTCGTGTACGAAGTTATGCACGCAAGCGTGATAAATATTGCAAGCACCGATTTTTATAGCCCGTTTGACTGCTTTTATATCTATCTTTTCGAGCAAGCAATCGAGAGTTCCTTTAATGGGCGTGGTGTCATAATAGAATTGAAAAAGGTCGCTCGTTTCCCAATTCAAAAGTTCGTCCTTGCCCGAAATAAAACCGCAAATAAGTTCTCTGTTCGACAGTGTATCGAGCATATCACGATAGACTTTCAAATCGTCTATACGCAATTTGTCGAGAATAACAACTACGTCAATATCGCTTATTTCCGTTGCTTCGCCTCTGCCGTAACTGCCTTGCAAACCTATAAACCATACACGGTTAGAAAAAGTTTGCTCAACCTTGTTTGTAAAATCCTTTACCCAAGTTTTAATGTCAATCATAAATACTCCTTTTGCATTTATAAAGTATAGCATAATTTTAATCGTTTTTCAAGTAACGACAGGGTGCTATTGAAATTCAATCAACACAAAAAAAGCCGAGAATCCGTAATGAAATGCACCCCAAAAGTTGGACACAACTAGAGGAGGTGCATTTTTAATGGAAAAAAGCAAAAGGACAAACAAAAAGTATTCGCCAGAGTTTAAGATATCTGTTATACTAGATATGCGAGAGAATGGACTTGGATATGGTGAAGTTGTACGAAAATATTGGGGCGTAGATACGCACAAGGAATCGGATAATCATCGTTCACAAGTCAGATTATGGGAGCGCATATATCTAACAGAAGGAGCGGCAGGCTTAATGGTAGAAAGACGAGGAAGAAAGTCCAAAGGTAAACCACGAAAGGAGCCAAGGTCAACAGAAATTGAGAATGATCTCATAGCAGAAAACCAACGACTTAAAGAGCGTAATGAGTGGCTTGAGATGGAGAATGAGTACTTAAAAAAATTAGATGCCTTAATTCAAGCGGAAGAACAAAAGAAAAAGCGTTAATTGTATCTGAGTTAAGGCAAGGTTTTCCGCTAGATAAATTACTTAAATTATCTAAACTATCTAGGAGTAAGTATTACTACCACTGCAAAGTTAGGCAAGACAAGTATGCAATTGAAAAACAAGAGATAGAAAAGATATATAATGAGAACTGCGGCAGATATGGATATAGGCGAATATTATTAGTATTACGTTAAAATGGGTATGTAATTAACCATAAAACGGTACAAAAACTAATGAAAAGTATGGGATTGTACGGAAAAAGACGTAAGAGCAAGTATAAGTCGTATAAAGGCGAAGTAGGTAAAATTGCTCCGAATATACTCAATAGAGAGTTTGACGCAGATAAGCCGTATAGCAAATTAGTAACGGACGTAACGGAGTTTTCGGTATGTGACGACAAGGTATATCTCTCGCCCATATTAGACTTGCATAATAATGAAATAGTAAGTTACTCCATATCTCAAAGTCCAAACTTTGAGCAAACAAGAGAAATGTTAAAAGGCTTGTTTGAGAAACTGCCA
Source organism: Clostridia bacterium (assembly GCA_013316135.1). Lineage (GTDB taxonomy): Bacteria > Bacillota > Clostridia > Christensenellales > UBA3700 > RACS-045. The sequence goes on along the minus strand of WSNH01000005.1, from coordinate 1,865 downwards.
AAGACGGCAAAACCAATACTCCACTCCGACCAAGGATGGCAGTACCAAATGAGAGAATACCAAAGGCAGTTAAAAGAACACAACATAACGCAAAGTATGTCAAGAAAAGGAAATTGCCTGGACAATAGCATAATGGAAAACTTCTTTGGAAGATTGAAAGTAGAAATGTTTTATGGCGAGAAGTTCCAAACAGTGGACGAATTCGTCCACTGTTTGGAAGAGTACATACGCTACTGGAACAACGATAGAATAAGTCTAACGCTAAAAGGAATGAGCCCGGTGCAATACCGAACTCATACTCAAATAAATTAACTAATTAAATTTTACTGTCCAACTTTTTGGGGTCATAGCATGCTGACCTCTCGGCTTTTTTGTTAGATAAATTGAAATTTATCTGTAAGTTATTTTATTGCTATTACAATAGGCTGATAAAATTGCGTTTCTTCGGGGAATTTCCACTCAACTTTTGTAAAACCGCAAGAGAGTAAATGCTCGGTTAATTCTTCTCTTTTAACGGCTCTATATTCGCAATCGAATTTGCTTATACTTACAGAATTTTCGTCATCAATTATATATTGAGTAAATTTGTAATTTTCGTTCAACCATTCCCAAGCTTGAAAAGATACTTTTTGCCCTTTATCAGTTTTATAGATATAAGGCGTTGAACACTGCGGTTTTTGTTTTAACAATTCGTCGTAATCGCGAATACTTGCAACAAATATTCCACCTTTATCCGTTTGATTTGAAATACTTTCAATAGCGCAATGCAAATTTTCTTTTGAAAGCATATGAGGTAGAGCGTTATCCATAGCAATTACTATATTAAATTTATTAGAAAAAACTTCCGACAACTTGCAAAAATTTGCTTGTTTAAAAGAAACATTTACACCGTTTTCTCTTGCCCTTTTCCCAGCTTCCTGTAATTCACCATCGCTCAAATCAGATGCAGTTACATTATATCCAAGCATAGCAAGCCCTATTGCTTGTGTACCTATTCCGCAAGCGCAATCAAGTAATTTTGCACTTTCATTAAAGTCGTAAGATTTAAAAATTTTATCAAGAATTTTTGCTTGAATTTTAGTCGTTTTAAGCCAATCTTGAAAAAGCATATCGTATTGGGTTGCCATATCGTCATAAAATGATTTAATTTTATCTTTCTTTGTCATTCCATTCTCCGCCAAATTATTGTTTATCGTACAATTATTATAGTAAAGACAAATTATTTAATCAAGCAAACGGTAAGACGCTCCAAGATTTCTTCCAAAGAATATAAAAATGACCGATAAAACAGTTTTCTTATCAGTCATCTAATGGTGGAGCAGTGATAACGTAAAACGAACAATTAGTGGTTTGCCATAAAGTACCTAATCTATCTAAATCACTCATAAAGCTGTCTCAATGCGTTTTCAACCGCTTGAAATGAGTTATCGTTCCAATTCTCGTCTAATGCTACAAGATTTACATAAAGTGTTTTTATATTATTACTAAAATCGTCAAGCGGAGAAATATCCAATTTTGCAGTATAAATTCGTCCCAAATATTGCATTAAATTGTATAAACGCAAGTCTTTAATAATATTAGTGCATTTATTAGATTTAATATCGTATTCCAAGTCTTTGATAATAGGAACAATGTTAAGTAATTCTTGGAACAATATCTGCGGCACATTTACATCTGACAGATTTTGGACATAATATGCGTGTTCCATTTTGCGAGCATGAAATTCACTATATAAACACATACTTCCATAAAATTTATGAAATTCAATATTTTTGTCGCCGCCGTTATAGTGTATGCGAAATCTATCATAATCAATAACATGGGTGCATTCATGAATGATTGTACATTTATAATCTATGTAATCG
>WSNH01000114.1 GCA_013316135.1 Clostridia bacterium | reverse complement strand
GCTCCGTTGAGATATGGCGCATACGACGACGTCAACAAGAAATTTACCCTTGTCTCATCCCATTTATTATTCATTGCGTCTAGATACACCTCTTCAAAGTACGATATCACCGTACCCGACGCTATGCTCTTACCATACTCGATATCGTGCGTCAACTTCTCGTCGCTGAATTGATGAATATTGAATACCATTTGCAATGCTTTGGATTCAAATCCTACCTCAAACATATATGACGCCTCGTAATTATCCGTATCAGTCGGCTTGATCACTATATTAAACTTATTTGTACCTTTTACTACCGTATATATGTTTACTTCCCAACTTGACTCGGCTATCTCCACCTTTACGTTTGCCTTATTCTTCATCATACAAGTAAAGTCCACTTCGCTCAACGGCTTGCCGTAATAAGGTATTGTCGCTTCGTCTATCTTGAAGTCATTGAGACTCATACTCGTCAACTTGCCTTTCTCTATCTCTATACTCTTGCTTGTAGTATGCTCGCCGTCGTAATACCAAAGCGGCTCGCTTTCGTCGGTTATCCGATATCCGAAATTGTATTCTCCACTGTCTGCAACCGTCTTTACGCTTAAATTGCCTGTATAGTTGGTTACTTTATCTTTACCGTCTTGCTTTATTGTATACTTAACTGTCGGATTCGTCATACCTCCAGACGTCGATGTATGCGTAACCAATGCCGTTAGAGTTATGCTCTCCACGCTGTCGTATTCTATCTTGTCTTTGTCCGACGTGAGACTTGTCTTTATATTGTTTGTTACGTAACTCTGCGGTAAGCCCCAGACGGCGTATAAAGTCAATTCTCCAAAATATCCGCTTGGCAACTTCGTAAACGGCTCGCTAGCGCCTGTCTTGTCGTCTGTCCAGCCTAAAAATACGTGGTTGGTGCTTGCCTTATTATTTAGATATGTGGTAAAAGCAGTGACGTCACTTGTATTATCCGGCAAACTGTCCCCTGCTATATACGGCTCCCCATCATCAAGACCTACGCTTTCTTCACTATTACCCTTGTTATTTAAGTTGCGGAAGTTGATAAATGCCATAAGATAATTGCGTACCGGTGAATTATCCGGATCATAAGAGCCGCCGACTTTCTCTATGTCCCAAATTCTATCAGATAGTAATCCCTTGCTTATATCACTCTTTACTTTGTCAATCAAATCTGCAGAACTGTTAAGCGTATTTATGCTACTTCCACCTACGTCAGCCACACCTGAATTTAAAGGCGCATAATTAGACGTGCTTTTAACATTGTTAAGATTTGAATAGCCTGATATTGCAGGTTGCATATTTCCTAGTAGCATTAACACAGATAATTTATTTGCATCTGATGAGCCACTTAGCGCATTTGAGTAAGCATTTTTTATAGTAATAGTTTTGATTCTCGTCCAAAATCCAGTCAAAGCCCCGCAATGGTCATTCACCGTTGAAGTTAAATCCATAGTTCCTACAAGATTCTCCGAAATCAAACCAGAATTCTCTACAAGACCGCAAATTGAACTACTATGGTTATATTTACCACCAATTGACTTTTGTTTAAAATTTGCTACACAATCATAAATATATGCAGTTCCGGCATTATGAATTTCGCCTAACAAGCCTCCCATAATTGGAACAATACTTGAACTTAACCCTTCGCTTAAAATTTCTGCTTCCGCAGAACAACGATAAAACATTATATCCACGTTATTGCCTATATGCGATCCAACTATACCACCAAAATCAATAACGGTTGCATTATACGATATAGACGATTTAATAGTTCCAGAAACGTGACAATTCAATAAATAATCTTCGCCACCTGAAGCGCCTATTATTCCACCTGTATTAACTACTCCACGACTTTCCCAAATAGCAGTCATTGGCATTTCTGAGTAAGAATAGTTTTCCAAAATAATATCTGTAATAGTAGCGCCTGTAGTAGTTGCACAAAATACTCCATAACCTAATGGTGCTCCCGTCCCAGAAATAGGAATTTGCGCATAAGCAGTCTTATTCCAATATACCCAACCTGAAGTGCCATTTACAGATAAATTTTTAAGTTTATGACCCATTCCGTAAAATGTACCGTTAAAATACCTAACTGGATAAAACGTCTTTCCGTCAAAATCTACATCATTTGCCAAAACAAAGTACTTTTCACTTCCATAACTAGGTATCGAACCATCATCTAAATTCTTTGCAAATCTCGTCCAATCCTCCACACTTGCAATAACGTAAGGATTCTTTTGCGTTCCTCTTGCTTGCGATGTGTCTACTTTTACTATAGATATATCATAAGGCGTATCTGGATCGCCCGCTCTATATTTGTCTATCAAATCTTTATCGGTATATACGTAAGAATAACCATTGTTAAACTCTCCTAATCCATCGCTACTATTGGTAGTAATATTCATCGCGGTATTATCTATCGCTTCTTCCAAAGTGTCCGGTATAGATATATTAAACGGTAAACAAGCCGCTAATGCTCCCAGTATAAAGCATATCGATATAATAAGTATTAAGCATTTCAAATACTTTGCTTTTGTTCTTGCTAATTTCATTGTTCTTCCTCTCTTAAGTACAATTTTATTTGCATAGACCTTATGGCTTAGCAATGTTCGGGATTTCTCCGCTTCGGTTGTAAGGAACGTAGTGACGGCATAGCGAGCAAGCAGATGCGAGAACGTAGCGAACGTCAATGACACTATATTACATCAAGAGTTCGCCTTCGTCAGAGTCGATAACTTGCATTACCTTAACTTCTTTGCCAGTCTCAGCGTCAACGAAGATATAGAAATTATATTCGTCCATATTGCCAAAGACTTCATACGTCAAGATTTCCTTGCCGCTCGTGATTGGTATCAAGGCAAGTCTTATTGATTTGACAGATAGTCCGCCGAAATCCATATTTGAGACTTCTCCCTCTGTGACGCTAGGAGAATTAAGCGTCCTTTGAGTGTGATTGTAGATATAATTAAGTCCTTCAAAGCCGACGATTTTGCCGTCATCCAAAGATACTTTTACCTTTATCATATCGGGATAATAAATTATATCATTCTCGGCATAACACATATTCACGTATAATATTCCATCACTTACGGTGGCGTATACGCCCTTCATATTCTCTATGCCTTGTTTTGAGATATACTGCTCTGCAAGCAATGTGCCTTCCTCGACGGTGAGCGTAGGTTCTTTTGCGTCAAAAGAAGTATCCCACATAACTATAGTTCCGCCCTTCTTGGCAATTTGAACGCTTGCAATCTGCCCGCCGGCAAGATTGACCTGATAGAGATAACTGTCAAAACCGTTGGAGTTTTCGCCGATAAAGTTGACGCTGTTGACTTCATAATCGCTTAAAATCTTTTTGATTCTCTCTTCTTGTCCGCTGCTCTCGATATCTTCGCCGGAAAGTCCTTTGACTTCTCTGTCTGTAAGAGAATCGCTGAACGCTCCGTCATAAATCAAAGAAGGATATTCTATACTGCCGTCAACAAGTCCCTCTGCTATACTGACAAAATCGCCATTGAGTTTGCCAAGTCCGTCTACTATTTTGCCGCCCGCAACAAGACTTTCTTTGACTTGACCAAGGCTTTTGCCCAACTTAAACGTCGACTGATATAATCCGTCAAGAGTATTTCTGTCCTCCTCGCTCAAATTTTTGCCGGCGTTTATTTTTTGCGCGAGGTATTTGCTGTAGTCTCCCACTTGATTGCAATACTTTATAGCGCTAGATAAATTGTAACCGCCGTAAGATAGCGTAGTGAGATTAGCTACTGCCGTCTGCGAATTCATAGCCACGTCAATGAGCATTTCATTGACGAGATTTTCACTCCTGGTTACTCTCAACTTAGACAGGTTGTTTTCCATATTGAGCAGACTGTCCGTCAATGTATAATAAGCGTTTTCGTAATTATACTCTGTGTTTGTCTTCCATTTTCCCTCATTAGACTTGGCTATTCCCAAAAATATTGACAGCAACGTGATTGCTACAAGCATTGCTATAGCCATTATTATAAAGAAAGTTTTCCAACCTTTGGTCATCACAAGTCTTCCTGATGCGTCTCTTAACATAATTCCCTCCTAGACTGCAAATTTGTGTTTTCCTATCGTCAACTTTACTTGTCTTGACCATATCCAAGAACTTGTCGCCGTCGCAGGATTAAAATAATACAAACAACCGTTGGTTGGATCCCAACCGTTGAGAGCGTCTCTCGCCGCCGAATAAGCAGTCTCGTTGGGTTCTAGGTTGATTTGTCCGTCAGCCACTGCGGTAAACGCGTACGGCTGGTAGATTACTCCCGATATAGAGTTGGGAAACGACGAACTGCGCACTCTGTTGAGCACGACCGCGCCTACCGCAACCTGTCCCAAATATGGCTCGCCTCTAGATTCGGCATATATACACTTCGCCAACAGATAGGTGTCCGATGAATTGTAACTGCTGTTGCTGCTACTGCCGGACGACAATGTCATCCCAAGCGCCGCCGCCGTCTTCGCGCCGACTATGCCGTCGACTGCAAGTCCGTTCTTTTTTTGAAAACGCTTGACCGCTTCTCTCGTATTAGAGCCAAATATTCCGTCAACTTTGCCAGCGTTATATCCCCAATTGTTGAGTTTGGTCTGCAAAGTCTTGACTTGCGATCCGCTTGAACCCATTTTGAGTACGGCAACTTCTTCGGCAGGTTGCAAAGAATAAAAACAAAGTACGCCTACTACTAATGTAGCCAATAGCAATACTGCCGTGATAGACGACTTTATAATTACTTTTCTATCCATAAATTCTCCTTTAGCAAAACAAAAAATCAAATTTTGCTTTGCAATATATGCTACGGACATTATTGACATTGGAA
>WSNH01000113.1 GCA_013316135.1 Clostridia bacterium | reverse complement strand
TCATACGTTTTTATAGATGTTTTTAATTCGTTCATAATAATCTCCATAAAATTAGTTGCAAACCAATAAATGTCAATGACACATTTCGAGTTTTGCCGCTGTGATATTGTTTGTATCTCTGTGAACAAATAAACGGACATCTCCTGTTGTCAGATTATAGACAACAGACCACTGTAATTTATCCACTTCTCCATCCTGCACACCAACCTTGGCAAGAAGCGATATAACGTCCTTTTCATTTAGTATGCCATTGTTCTTCCGCAATTCTTTTTCTACCGTATTATATCTTTCAAATTCTGTAAAACCCTCGCCAATATTCAAACCATGAAACGCTATAAAATTAGTTGCGATTTGATAATCGGTTTCCGCCTCCACGAGTTGAAGTTCACCATCATAAAACTCAACAATAACAGACTGTCCGCTGGCATCTGCTATCAAATAATGGCATTCGACATCTCCTGAAAAATAAATATTTACTGTTTTATTCTACCATATCAGCAATATGATAATCAACAAAATCAATCATCATTTTTATGAAAGATACGTCATTTAAATTCCATAGTTCTTACAGCGTGCTCAAATACAGGCGCCCAAAACCAACGGTCTTTACTCAAACAATTCCAAGATCCGACGCCTTGCTTGCCGTCATAGGAAAAGAAAAACATAGCATTATAGATACTTTGGTCCATACCCGCCGTAATAAAGTCAATAAAAAATATTTTTTTAGGCTTGTCGATAAGTTTTGCTTCCCCAAACTTTGCAGTCGAATAGACGTTCTTGAGAACAGTCAGCATATACCTGCCGAAATCAAAGACGTCTTTTTCTTGAAGATCGCCCTTTATGCTGAAGTTGAGATTTACAGTCGTATCCGGCGTGGTATAAATATATTTGGGCGCATTGACCGGATATTTGATTTTGCGAATTTCGTCCGACATAACTATGAAATTGCGAGGCATCACCGCAGTGATTGCCCCCTCTGCAATGCTTGCTCTTACAAATTCCACTTGCGGCAACTGAGCGCCTTCAGGCATATCGGCGCGAATATTTTCGTAGTTCAACCCGGATATGCCGTCTGTAAGCGCGCTGCCGTTTACGGCAAAAGTAGTGCCGCACGCCGAGCAGTACGCGGTTTTAGCGTTTTCATCTAGTTTTACAGGCGATCCGCACTGAGTGCATTTTAGCGCCTCTGCATTTTTTCCCTGTCTTATCACTATACTGCCGTCGTCTTGGTCATTCTGCTTCTTTCCGCAAACAGAACATACTCCTCCTAAATCCGTAGGTCCTCCGCAGTAACTGCAAATATTGCTCTTAAGTCTTCCTTCGTCGATGACACTTACGTTAAGTTTTGCGTCTGACACTATCTTGACAGCGTCATCTGTTTTGTTCTTTTTTGCCGTAACGCTTGCGCCGTAGTGAAAACGCTTTTTGCCGTCAACGTATATATCTCCCGCAGACAGACCTGTCTTTTGCGCAATAACTGATAGTATTTCCGCTATATTACCGCACAATGTATTAAGGTCTTTATCCTTGCCGCGAACATAGGCTATATACAGTTCTTCAGGGTCTGTCTCCCGTCCGTTTTCGTGAGTGAGACAAATTTCGAGAGCATAAGCCGACTTCCAATCGGGCAAATCCGAACTTTTATCCGCTTTGTTAAGTTGAACAGTAAACGAAAAATATTTTTCTCCCCTGAGCGTTGACGCAGCCCATCTGTCTAGACATACCGACAAAATCGCCCTATCAACCTCATCTATCAATGAAGAATTCTTTTTATATGCTTTATCAAGTTCTTTGTGCGCGTCGGAATCGGCATATTGTTCACAGACGGCATAACTGAAATATTCTTTTTCTACGTCTTTAAAGCGAGAATTCTTTAATCCGTAAATATAAGCCCCAATGAGAGAAGCCGAATAATTAAGGTTTTTTATTGCAGAATCGAGATACTCAATGTCGTCCCAATCAATACCTTGATCTTCGTTGATACGCTTGTTAATATAGTATGCACAAGCCTCGTCGTCTCCGTTTTCGACAAGATTACGCAACGTTTCTATGCTCGCGTTTTCGTAAAATTCTTCTTGGCGCTCCTGCGCGTCGGCAAGTTTTTCCAATTGTTCAAACATACCCGCAGCAATGTCTTTGCGTTCATTTTTGATAACATCGTCAATTTGCTTTTTGTTAAACATAATATAACTCCGTTAATGTTTATTTTAATTGAATTATAAAACTTGGAATAACATTTGTCAATACTGAATTGAAATACTTTTTATAAGGATTTAGATTTCTCCGCTACGGTCGAAATGACAGTATTATTGCGCGAGTAACAATAACTTTGAATAAATTCAGTTCGCGCGACGGCAACTGAGCGGTGAGCGTACTTTCCATAATACCCCCGTTTTTAATGCAGAAGGAGTGACGCTATACGAGTCAGACTTGAAGTAATTTTTGAATAACAAAACCTGCCAACTTAATTCCACAAAGCGGAGGAACATAACTTACGCTTCCCACACCGTCAGTAGTAGATAACGCGGGCGTCTTTGTAAAACATACGGTGTGGCTCTTCACGTCTCTGTCCTTGAGCGCCTTTCGGAGTTTTTTTGCCAATGGGTCGTAACTCGTCTTGTATATATCGCTTATCTCAAAGTCGCACAGTTCCACTCTATTGCCTGCGCCCATTGCGCTTATAATATTGAAGCCCTTTTGCTTGGCAAGACAAATTAGATTTACTTTGTCTTCAAAAGAATCTATGGCGTCGACGATATAATCCCACTCAGTATCCAATACCTTTGAGTTGTCGGCAGAAAAACGCTCATTGAAAGTGATAACTTTGCAATTTGCATTTATATCGAGTACTCTCTCTTTAAAGGCGTCTACCTTGGACTTTCCCAAAGTGGAATCAAGGGCTATGATCTGACGGTTTTTGTTGGATATATCCACCAAATCACCGTCCATAATTCCCAACGTACCGACGCCCGCGCGGGCAAGCATCTCAACAGCATATCCGCCTACTCCGCCCACGCCGACGACAAGGACTTTGCTTGCAAAAAGTCTTTGCAAGCCGTCCTCTCCGATAAGTTTTTGCGCGCGAGAAAACATACTAATCTTCCTTTTTGTCAAAGTTGATTGCAAGTTCTTTAAGTTGTTTGTCGTCAACAGGCGCAGGCGCACCCGTCATCAAACACGACGCATTCTGTACTTTTGGGAATGCGATAACGTCTTTTATATTGTCCGTACCCGTGACGAGCATCGTAAGTCTGTCGAGACCGAAAGCAAGTCCTCCGTGCGGTGGCGCGCCATATTTGAACGCCTCGACGAAAAAGCCGAATCTCTCTTCGATATCCTCTTGAGAAAAACCAAGCAACGAGAAAATCTTTTCTTGCATATGCCAATCGTGGATACGGATACTTCCGCCGCCCGCTTCCTGACCGTTGATTACCATATCATACGCGTTACTGCGCACCTTGCTAGGATTAGTATCCAAAAGCGGTATATCTTCAACCAACGCGCTTGTAAATGGATGATGCACCGCAAAATATCTCTTTTCTTCCTCGTCGTATTCTAGAAGAGGGAAATCCACGACCCAAAGGAAATCAAATTTGCTCTTGTCATATAGTTCGTACTTGTCTGCAATATAGCACCTCAATGCTCCGAGACTGTCGAATACGACTTTGTCTTTGTCCGCAACAAAGAAGAGTATGTCGCCCTTCTCCGCGCCCATTCTCTCAAAGACAGCCTTTTGTTGGTCTTCCGTAAGGAATTTAAGTATCGACGAAGTGATACTGCCGTCTTCGCGAAGCATTGCGTACGCAAGCCCCTTTGCGCCGTAACTCTTGACAAATTCTCCGCAAGCGTCAACTTCTTTGCGCGTCATCTTGGAGCAAAGCCCCTTTGCGTTGATTGCTCTTACGCTGCCGCCGCTTGCAATAGCATTGGTAAATACGGAAAATCCGCAATCCTTGACTATATCGGACAAATTCTTGAGCTGCAAATCAAAGCGCGTATCAGGCTTGTCGCTTCCCCATTTTTCCATTGCCTCGCTGTATGGAATACGTCTGAACTTCTCTTCAATATCCATATCCAAGCATTCTTTGAATACCTTTTTGATAAGTCCTTCGGCAATAGTCATAACCTGCTCGTTGTCCTCGACGTAACTCATCTCAAGGTCTATCTGCGAAAACTCAGGTTGACGGTTGGCTCTCAGGTCCTCGTCGCGGAAACATCTTGCTATCTGGTAGTACCTGTCCATACCGGCAATCATAAGCAACTGTTTGAATAGTTGAGGAGATTGCGGAAGAGCGTAGAATTCGCCATTATGTATTCTGGACGGCACAAGATAGTCCCTTGCTCCCTCCGGCGTAGACTTGCCCAAGAAAGGCGTCTCAATCTCCAAAAATCCGTTGTCAGACAAATAGTTGCGAACTACTCTCGTAATTTTGTCTCTCATAATAAGTCTTGATTGCAAATAGTTGCGTCTCAAATCAAGATATCTGTATTTGAGCCTCAACTGCTCGCCGACTTTCATATCTTCGGTAATAACAAACGGCGTGACTTCCGCCTCCGAAAGTATTCTCAAATCACTGGCAAGTATCTCTACTTCGCCGGTGGGCATATTCTTATTGATATTGCTACCTCTGCTTCTCACTTTACCTGTGACGGCAATGACGTATTCGTTGCGGATAGCAGTAGCCTTTTCAAATACAGTTTTGTCGACTTGATCGTCAAATGCTACTTGAACAACACCGCTTATATCTCTCAAATCTATAAAAAGCAAATTACCCAAATTGCGGTATTTTGCAACAAATCCCATTACGGTAACTTGCTTGTCCGCGTCGCTGCCACGAAGTTCTCCGCATTTATGCGTTCTCTCTAAACCGTTTAAAAAATCTACCATATTATTATCC
>WSNH01000112.1 GCA_013316135.1 Clostridia bacterium | reverse complement strand
ATCGGATTATAACGATTCTTTCGATTTCAACGGCGTAGATTGCGTTGCATTCAAAAGACCCGACGGCAGTATCGTTTTGGTTGTCATCAATGACAGTGGCAGAGACAAGGATATAAAGATCAAAGGCGGTTATGAAAATATCAAGGAGATTGTTACGGCTCAAGATAAGAATTGGGTGACGGCAGAGTATAATTATGACGGATATATCACTGTGCCGGCAAAGTCTGTCGCGACTTATATTATGACTCAACCTTTATCAGAGGAAGAATAAAATATGAAAAAGAAGATTTTTAGAATTACAGCAAGCGTTGTTATCGTCATATTGGCGCTGGCTTTTATATTTGGAATATACGCGTTGACTGTGACTTTTTCTACGACGGCAATCACGCTTGACGCTTCAAAGCGCTTTCAGACTATGCAAGGCTTTGGCGCGTCGTCGGCGTGGATTTATCAAGACTTGGGGGCGCAAGAAGACGTCATTCTCAAAAATACCGCTATGGAGATGCTTTACGGCGACAGTGGACTGGCGCTCAATACTTTTAGATACAACATCGGCGCAGGCGGAGTCGAAGTGGATAATTACGATGATCCATTGAGGGGCGCGGAAAGTTTTTTTGTCGCAGACAATTTTGACGGAGATTACAAAGTCTTTGCCGATGAAGGTAATTATGATTTTACAAGAGATCAAGCCTCGCTCGATTTGTTTGATAGAGCGCTTGCGACTGGTAATATAGAGAGAATAGTTTTCTTTGCAAATTCTCCGCATTATCTTATGACGAAAAACGGTAAGACGCACGGCGAAAAACATTACGACAATAATCTCAAAGAAGAGTGTTACGAAGCCTTTTCGCAGTATTTACTCGTTATAGTAGAGCATATTTATAACAATTATGTACGTCGTTTTAACAGAAATTTAGAGATACTTATTTCACCCGTCAACGAACCGCAATGGAAATGGGGCGGAGAGGACGCCACGCAAGAGGGCTGTCACTTTGATCCGAAGCCTCTCGCAAAGTTTTATGACACGTTTTACGGCGCGCTCAAAGAATTTAACAAGTCTCACGACACAAATTTTAAGATGGATATATTTGAGAGCGGAAATTACAAGATGATTTTATCTACTCACACCAAGTTCAATGAGTATATGACTGAATTTGAAAAGTATGAGTTTTTCCAAGACATCACGCATATATCTCTACATTCCTACGGCGCAAACGAAAGTGTGTTCTATAGAGAAATTTTTGCAGATTATATGGCGAAATATTATCCCAATATCAGCATTAGTATGAGCGAGTATTGCACATTGGAGTGGGGCGTAGACGAGAGTATAGATATGGGGTTGAGTTGCGGAAAAGTAATTATGCGCGACGTTGCGATACTTGGCGCTACAGACTGGAGCCATTGGCTATCAATAGCAAAAGGCGACTATGAGGACGGCCTTGTATATTGGACGAAGAGCGACAGAGGGATTTCAAGCCTTGACGTAACAAAGAGATATTATGTAATGGGGCATTTTTCAAAGTATATAGATAGAGGAAGCGTAAGGATATCTTCAAATTACAGTGATTTTTTGGGAATAAACGGCGTGGAGTGCGCGGCGTTTAAAAACCCTGACGACAGTATCACTGTAGTTGTGCTCAACGACAGCGCAAAATCGCATAGGATAGTTTTGAACGGTGTCAGCGGATATAGCAGCGTCAAAGAAGTGCTTACAGACAGCGACGTAAATTGGCAGATAAGAGAATACGACTTCGGCGGAGATATCAAAGTCCCTGCAAATTCAATATCTACGTTTGTTTTGACGAGATAGGCTGAATTGTGTTGTTATTTCTTGACAGCGAATGAAATTTGTGTTGTAAAAGTCGTTGATAAGTGGTAAAATACATATTAAAAGAAGAAAATATAAGGAGTAAACTATGGTAAAAATAGACATAATTTCGGGATTTTTGGGAGCAGGAAAGACTACTTTAATAAAAAAACTCCTTTCGTCGGCGCTCAAAGGACAAAAGATAGTGCTTATAGAAAACGAGTTTGGAGACATCGGTATAGACGGCGGCTTTTTGAAAGACGCAGGAGTTCAAATCAATGAGATGAACAGCGGATGTATTTGCTGTTCGCTCGTGGGAGATTTTAAAAAGGCGCTCAACAAAGTGTATGACGAGTACGCTCCCGACAGAATTGTTATCGAGCCGTCGGGCGTTGGCAAGTTGAGCGACGTATTGCAAGCAGTGTTGTCTGCGGACCTTCCAAATAGCGAGATATCTTCGTTGACAGCAGTAGTAGACGCCAAGAAATGCAAGATGTATATGAAGAACTTCGGCGAATTTTATAAAAACCAAATAGAGCAGGCAAAGTGTGTCGTATTGTCGCATACGGCGGGTATATCCGAAGACAAGTTGCAATACTGTCTTGATACTGTCAAATCTCTCAATAGCGAGGCTGTGATAGTTACTACACCTTGGGAGGATATATCCGGAGAAAAAATATTTGAGGCAATGACTAATACGTCTACGCTCGCAAGTCAATTGAAAGAACTCGAAGAAGAGGAAATATGCCCTGTATGCGGCGGGCATCACCACGAGCACGAGCATCATCACGACCACGACGAAGAGTGCGGCTGCGGTCACCATCACGAGCACGAGCATCATCACGAGCACGGCGAAGAGTGTAGTTGCGGTCACCACCATCATCACGGACACGACGCAGACGAAGTATTTTCGAGTTGGGGAGTAGAGACTGCTTGCAAATATACTCAAGACCAAATCAAGGATATTTTGCAAAGCCTTGACGGCGGTGAATACGGAGTAATTTTGAGAGCAAAAGGCATTGTCGACTCTGCGGACGGAAAGTGGATTCACTTTGATTACGTACCCGAAGAAGTTGACGTCAGATATGGCGGTGGAGAAGTTATCGGCAGAATTTGCGTAATAGGCAGTAAGATAAATCAACAGAAACTCGCTCAATTGTTTGGAATAAAGGCTTAATAATGGATAGAAAAATTGAGATACCTGTATATTTATTCACGGGATTTTTGGAAAGCGGGAAGACAAGATTTATTCAAGAAATGATGACCGACGACAGGTTTAATGAGGGTGAGAAGACGTTGCTCCTTGTCTTTGAAGAAGGCGAAGAGGAATATCAGCCTAAGTATTTTGCTTCTCCCAATGTTCATATAGAATATGTCGAAGACATTGAAGATATCAATGACGAAGTGCTAGAAACCATTGCTAATAAGCACGATATTCAGCGCGTAATAGTGGAATACAACGGTATGTTGGAAGTGAGCAAATTCTTTGACGTGATACCGTCGAATTGGACAATGGCGCAAATCCTTATGATTGCGGATAGCAATACTTTTCTCAACTTCAACGCAAATATGCGTCAACTTACTTTTGACAAAATGCAGTGCAGCGAGGCTGTCATATTCAACCGCTTTGACAATTCAAAGGACAAAGCAGAGTTTCACAAGATAGTGAGGACGGCAGGTAGAAAGATCGAAATTTTGTATGAGTATGCAGACGGACACGTTGAGCCAGACAAGATTCCAGACCCATTGCCTTTTGATCTCAATTCTAGCATAGTCGAGATAAAGGACGAGGATTATGCCGAGTTTTATAGAGATATATGCGAAGAAGGGGAAAAATACGACGGCAAGATACTATCTTTTAAAGGTATAGTCGCAGTAGATGATACTTTGCCAAAAAATACGATAGTGCTTGGACGACATATTATGACGTGTTGCGAGGCAGATATATTTTACGGTGCTTTTGTGTGCGAATACAAGCAAGTCATTGCGCTTAAGAAACGCGATTGGATAAAGATAACGGCAAAAGTAAAATTCAGAAAACACGAAGTCTACGACGGCGTAGGTCCTGTATTTGAGGCAATGTCTATTGAGAAGACAACAAAGCCCGAGCAAGAACTCGCAACATTCTAGGGGAAGAGCCTCTAATTAAATTCGTGCGGCATCTTGCTACCGATTTGCGCAATAAGTTCGTCTACGCATCTTGACGTACATATAGTACGCCTGCAATACGTGTCCTGCTTATTGCAAAAATCGCTAACACAATCTTGCCGCGTCATTTAATTCAAGACTCTTTTTAGAATAATGTTAAAAAGAGATGCTTGCCTAGAATCCAAGATAAATATTAAAAATACGTTTAGGAGATAAATTATGCAAAGAGTAGCAAAATTTCACAAAGTTTCGTTTGAACAATTTAGCAAGGACTGGATAGATACCTTTGGAGATAGTGACGGCGTTAAGGCAATTTACGACGCTATAAAGTTACCAAAGAGAGCGACTACTGGCTCGGCAGGATACGACTTTTTTGCCCCCATTAAGATAGAACTTGCTCCCAATCAAACTGTCAAGATACCTACCGGTATTCGCGTGGAGATCGAAGAAAATTGGGTGCTTAAATGTTATCCTAGAAGCGGTCTTGGATTCAAGTTTAGATTGCAACTCAACAACACCGTCGGCATTATAGACAGCGACTATTTCCATTCTTCCAACGAAGGACATATTTTCTGCAAACTTACAAATGCTACCAATGAGAACAAGACAGTCGTAGTCAATCAAGGAGACGGCTTTATTCAAGGCATATTTATCGAATACGGAATTACCGTTGACGATGAAGTCAGCGCAAAGCGCGACGGCGGATTTGGGTCTACGACAAAAAAATAATTTTTTTCAAAAATAGAGCAGAAATTTTGATTGCTGCTCTATTTTTTCTAGCAGATGTCGATTATTTGTTTGATAAAATAAAATTCTAAAATTATGTCAAAATTTTTTCTGAATACTATTGCAATTTCTTTTTTATTATGTTAAACTATACTCAAGATAAGGGTACTTTTATTTTTTAACAATACAATTTAATTGTGTTAAATGGTTGTATATGTTAACTATGG
>WSNH01000111.1 GCA_013316135.1 Clostridia bacterium | reverse complement strand
TTATTGAAGATAATATACTTGACGATAAGAAAAATAATTATTTAGCGTGCATATTTGCCAACGAAAAAATTATTTAAATCCTTTGCAATTATATCGGCAGCATTGATGATAATCTCATTGCTTGCCTTAAGCATCTTTTTCGGTATGTTGCATTTTGGCGGAGATTCACCGGATATGTCAAAACTTAAGACCAGTCAAGCAAATTTAATAATCACAGACTGTAATAATAATCCTATTATCGACCTAAAAAGTGAAAAATACGTCGATAGCACTCAAATTCCTCAACTCCTATCAAACGCCTTTATTGCTGTCGAAGACAAGAGATTTTATTCCCATAACGGTATTGATTACGTCCGTATAGCAGGCGCTATGTTGAATAATATCAAAGGAAACAGGACTCAAGGCGCGTCTACAATCACCCAACAACTTGCAAAAAATATATATTTTTCAAGCGAGCAAACCTTTTCCAGAAAATTTAAAGAAATGCAAACGGCAATCAAACTTGAAAAAATGCTGTCAAAAGAAGAAATTATGGAGTATTACCTCAATATGCTCTATTTCGGCAGCGGCGAGTACGGAGTCAAAAATGCTGCTCTTAGATTTTTTGATAAATCGCTAGATGAACTCAACGCTTTAGAATGCGCTATGTTGGCAGGTATCGTAAAGAGTCCCACAAAATATAATCCTATCAACAACTATGCCAATTCAATCAATAGAGCGCGAACTGTTTTGAAATTGATGTATGAGCAAGATATGATTTCGAATGACATATATCAAAGTTATAAAAATTCTGATATTATTATTAAAAACACGTTAATTGAGAATAATCAAGCCAAAATATATCTTTTAAATACAAAGCACGAGGCTTGCAAAATTTTAAATATTGACGAAAATCAACTATTGATCAGCGGTTACGAAATTTCAACTTTTTACGATCCTTCCGCTCAGCAACTTCTTTCTTCGTCTATATTCAATGATTCATACTACTCTTCTATTGCAGACAAATCGAGAGGAATTGGGATAGTATGCGACAACGCTTCGTTAGGAATCAAAGCATTGTCATCAAGAGAAAATATAAATATTTTTGAGTTCAAACGCCAAGTTGGATCTACTATCAAACCATTGGCGTGTTATGCTCCTGCTTTAGACCAAGGTATCATAAGTCCTTATACCAAAATTATGGACGAACCCACCTCTTTCGGCAATTACTCCCCGAGTAACTTTAAAGATAGATATTATGGCTGGACAAGCGTAAACGATTGCGTAGAAAAATCTCTAAACATTCCTTCCGTAAAAGTCCTCCAACAGTTAGGTACAAGTACGTCGCGCAGTTATCTTGAAAAAATGAATATTCTTACGGACGAGCAAGACGACAACTTGGCTTTAGCGCTTGGCGGCACTACCTACGGAATAAGTATGATAGATTTACTCGGCGGATACTCTACTCTCTCCAACGGAGGTCTATACAAAGCGCCGACATTTATAAAAACAATAAAAGATAAAGACGGAAATATTATATATGATTATATAAATACTATATCTAAGCGCGTTTTTGACGAACAAAGCGCATATTTGATGACAAATATGCTTATAAACACTGCCAAAACCGGCACTGCCAAAAAACTGTCCAACCAAAATTATCAAATTGCGTGCAAAACAGGCACCGTATCTATGGAAAACAAAAATTTCAACAGCGATATATATTCAGTAGGCTATACCTCGCAGGATACTTTTTTGTTTTGGCAAGGCGGAAACTTACCTGCAGAACAGACCGGCGGAGGCGCCACAACGCTTATGTGCAAGAACTTTTTGAATAGTTATTACACTGTACCGCCCAAAGATTTTGCTATACCGGACGGAATTATCGAGGCGAATATAGATAAGTATGCGTACGAACACTCTAATTCATTGATTCTTGCAAGTCAAAACGCCCCCAAAAGCAGCGTTATAAGTTGTATATTTTCGGAAAAATGTCTTCCGAAAGATGTAGACAGCACGTATGACAGCCCGAGCGTTGACAATATTAAATTCCTGCAAAATCTTTCAAATGTGTCAATTAAATTTACTTTAAATCCTAAATTATGCTATAGAATTTATAAGCGCGACTTTATAAAGGGAGAAACATTGATATACGATATAAAAAATAGTATCGGCGATGCCGATTATCAAATTGACGTCGATAGATTTTTCGGCAATACCATTACCGTTGTCCCATATTATATTGACGATGATTCAAATGAGATAATAGGCACGCCAAGTAAATATAACTCTCACTCTATTATCTCTCGAATCCATAGATAAAATTCACGGCGTCCAGATGCCGTACATATCCTTAATATTCCGCTTTAATTTCCATAATTTCCACTGTCTTTATCGCAGTCTCAACCATCTGATCCAAATCTTTAATTTTAGACTGTTCTTTAATTGCGACCTGCAAATCCGGCTTAATAACTGGATTTTTTGGCAAAAATACCGTACAGCAGTCTTCATACGGAAGTTGTGAAATTGCGTAAGTATCAATTTTTTCTGCCGTATCCATAATTTCGTATTTATCCATACCGATAAGCGGTCTGAATACCGGAAGAGTTTTCACAGCGTCATTTGTTACCATAATACTCTTGGTCGTCTGACTTGCAACTTGAGCAAGACTCTCACCCGTTATCAACGCCCCGCATTTATTTTCGATAGCCAATTTTTCTGCAATCTCCACCATAATTCTGCGCATTATGGTTATCATATAATCTTCGCGGCAATATTCGTGTATCGCTTGTTGTATTTCTGTAAACTTAACTACAAACAACTTGATATCCCCGCAGTATTTAGTCAATTTTCCTGCTAAATCAACTACTTTTTGTTGCGCCAACTCACTTGTATGCGGATAACTGTGATAGTGAATTCCAAATATTTGCATACCTCTTCTCGCCATTCTATATCCCGCTACAGGCGAATCAAATCCTCCGCTGAGTAGCAGCATTCCTCTTCCCGCCGTACCCACGGGCATTCCCTGCGCGCAATCAATTTTATCAGAGAAAATATAAGAATATCCGTTTTCTCTTATGTCAACGCATATCTCGCTTTGCGGATAATAGAGATCGACTGAAATTTGCGAATTATTCGACAGCAAGCAACCGCCCAACATTGCAGAAATTTGCATACTGTTTTTATCAAGACTCTTATCCGCTCTCTTTGTCGTAATCCTAAAAGTACCATTTTGCGGGGCAAATTGCAACACCGCCTCTTTGAGATTTTCATAACTGGTCTGAACTTTTAGAGCCACAGAAAGAGAATGCAGTCCGAAAACTTTAGTCACTCTATCTATTATATTTTGCTGCGCGTCTTCGCTATAATCTTCTATGTAATATCTGTTTTGCGTACGTATGAACTTATAATCGACACCTATCAATGATTTTTTTATATTTTCAATCAATCTATTTTCAAATAAATTTCTATTTTTACCTTTTAAGAACAACTCGCCGTATCTCAAAAGTATCACTTTTTTGCTTTCCATACTCACCTCAATTTCAATCTCGTCAATATACAATCGTCTTTTGACGCAGACTTTTGATATTTTATCAACTCTTCCAAACTTTCGCCGAGCGCTTTAATAAGAGCGTCGACGTCGGATTTAGTATTATTTTCATTAAAACTCACCCTCAACATTCCTTGCGCGTAATCGTCAAGTATCCCCAACGCCTGCGGAATACGCCTTGTAGATTTCTGCGAATTGCAAGCAGAGCCGGTTCCAATTATAATACCTTTATCTTCAAGACAATGCACCATTACTTCGCCCCTTGCGCTATTTAATGCAAAAGAAAACACATATGGCGAAGAATTTTGACAGTCTGTGTTGATTTTTATATTATCAAAGTTATTTTCCAACTGACTTTTGAGATAACTCCTCAACTCGCTTATACTTTTGTAATTTGTCCTGATATTCTCCAAATTCTTTTCGACGACGTCGCAAAACGCCATTATTGCAGGCACATTCTC
The DNA here is from genome assembly GCA_013316135.1 of Clostridia bacterium. GTDB lineage: Bacteria > Bacillota > Clostridia > Christensenellales > UBA3700 > RACS-045. The sequence continues at coordinate 932 of WSNH01000111.1, read as the reverse complement.
AGTTGCAGAACGCACTCCGTTTTCCTGTCCTCCGCCATAAACAAACGTCTTAAGATAAAGTCCGCTTCTACAGTATAGCGCGCCAATCCCTTTTGGAGCGTGTACCTTATGCCCGCTTACAGAATACAAGTCGACCCCCAACGCTTTCACGTCAACAAATATCTTTCCATACGCTTGCACTCCGTCCGAGTGGAATATTGCTCTAGGAGATTTTGACTTTATCAACTTTGATATTCTCGCCAAATCATTTAGCGCGCCGGTCTCGTTGCAAACGTGCATAATAGACACTAATGCGACTTTTTCATCCAGCAAATCCTCTAATTTAGACATATCTGTACGCCCGTATCTATCGCAAGGCACAAACTCTACGTCATAGCCTCTGACTTTCAATTCTAACGCGCAATTATACACCGCGCTATGCTCGCTTGACCCGACTAAGACTTTCCCGCTCTTTGATCTCAACGAACAAAGTAGCGCTATATTATCCGCTTCGCTTCCCGACGCAGTAAAAATAATCTCTTCGCTTTTTGCTCCCAAAGATTTTGCAATAACTCCTCTTGCGCGCTTGATAGCCTTACTATTCTCCATAGCCTTTCGATAAAGCGCCGAAGGATTATAGAATTCTTGGCTATTATATTTCTTTAATGCATCCCAACACGCGTCGTCCAATCTCGTCGTAGCGGCATTATCAAGATAAATCACGGCTCACCTCAATTAACGAAAACAAATAATCGTCTAAACAAATTAAATATTTTCTTTCAGATAATTCTATCATATATAAACGTTTTTCGCAACTTTTCGGACACAATCTAACGCATTTTGCGGTCTCATTTGCTTTTGCGCTATATTCTTCGATTTTTAATCCAGACACTTGTCCCTCATACAAAATAATATTTTTAATAGGATATTTTTTAATTATGGTTATATTGCCG
>WSNH01000110.1 GCA_013316135.1 Clostridia bacterium | reverse complement strand
ATCTTATAGAAAAAGAAGGAGTAGATCCGCGTAATATTCTTGCAATCACTTTTACAAATAAGGCGGCTGGCGAAATGCGAGAGCGTATTACGCAGGTCACCGGGCGCGGCGGTATGACGATATCCACGTTTCACTCGCTTTGCGCAAAGATACTTCGCGCAGACATTTCAAAACTCGGAGATTTCAACTCAAATTTTTCCATATACGACGACGAGGATAGCAAAAAGGTAATCGCGCGTATTCTCAAGGCTATGGAAGTAGAAGACAATAAAGAATATAAAAAACTCATTAAGTGGCATATAGCCAATGCAAAAAACCTTGCTATGAGCGCCAAGGAGTACGCTCCCAGACTCAAAGGAGAGCCGGAGGGCGATCTCATTGCTAAGGTATACGAGAGATATGAAAAAGAACTCAAGGAAAACAATGCGCTTGACTTTGACGATTTGCTTTACAAGACGCTTTTGCTTTTTGCGACCAACAAAGATGTGCTTGACAAATATCAGACTTTGTTTAAGTATATTCACGTCGACGAATTTCAAGATACCAACAAGATACAGTACACCTTGGTAAGACTGCTCGCCAATAAGTATGGCAATATTTTTGCAGTAGGCGACGACGACCAGAGTATTTACGGTTGGCGTTGGGCGGACGTATCCAATATTCGCAAGTTTACTCAGCATTTCCCTGATTGCAGGATTTACAAACTCGAGCAGAATTACCGCTCGACAAAGAATATTTTGGATGTTGCCAATAAGATTATCGCCAACAATCCGTCGCGTATGGACAAGACTCTCTGGACTGACGGCGAAAAGGGCGCAAGAGTAATTTATAAGAGTTGTTATGACGAAAAGACAGAGGCGGATTACGTGCTAGAGCAAATCTCAAATATTATTGCAAGAGACGGTTATGAGTATAAAGACTTTGCGATTTTAGTGCGCGCAAGCGTGCTGACGAGGTCTTTTGAAGAGAAATTGGCTCTTTATAATTATCCGTATAGGCTCATCGGCGGTAATAAGTTTTTTGAAAGAAAAGAAGTAAAGGACTTTTTGGCATATCTCAAATTTGTCTCCAACCCAAATGACAGCGAGAGCATCTTGAGAGTTATCAACGTGCCTAAGAGGGGTATCGGCGATACTGCCGTTCAAAGACTCATTGAGGCGTGCGCTTTAAGCAGGATGTCGCTTATGCAGGGTATTCTCAATATCGACAGTCTGCCGCTTGCGCCGACGATAAAGAACAAGATCAAAGTCTTTGCCGACGTCGTAACAGTCTTGAACGAAAGAGCGAATATGCCGCTTGTCGATTATATTGATTTTGTCAATACGTTTGTCAACTTTGCAAGTCAGTACGACCCAAAGGACGAAGAAGATAAAAACAGAATAGACAATATTGACGAATACATCACTTCCGTTAAGGAATACTGCAAGGACAATGCGGATAGCAAACTCGACGAATATCTGCAGTCGGTATCGCTTGTCGCCGACACCGATCAACCTATCGAGAATTGCATTACGCTTGCAACGGTGCACGGCGTAAAGGGATTGGAGTATAAGTGCTGCTTTATAGTCGGACTTGAAGAGGGGTTGTTCCCAAGTTTGAGAGAAGACGACGACCAAGAGGAACGTCGTATTATGTACGTTGCTGTGACGAGAGCAAGAGAAAAACTGTATCTTACCAACGCGCAGTCTCGCTTTAGATACGGACACAGAGATTACTGTATACCGTCGCGTTTTCTCAAAGAGGGCGGATTTATCCAAGAGCCGTCTGCCAGAAACAGCGTAAATAATATTATGCGAGATTTCAACGAAGATTTCGGAGGATATCAAGAGATACCGCAGAAGTCTGCGTATAGCAATTACAATAAGATTCAAGAGATGAAGAAGTTGATGAAGAATTACGCCGCCACTCCGGCTTTTGCAAAAAGCGCAGGCGGACAGACGCCGCAATCAAAGGATACTTCGATCTTTAAAGTAGGTATGACGGTCGAACACTCCCGCGTTGGACAGGGTAATATTATTGCCATCACGGGGGAAAACGCAAAGATAGAGTTTCCTGTGCTGGGAGTAAAAACCTTTAATCTTCGCCTTGCTCCGGTTAAGGTTGTGCAATAAAAAGCAAGGCTACGCAAAACTAAAATGCGTCAATACAGCCTTTGTTCACGCCGACGTACAGCAAGTAAGACGACGTTTGCCAAAGACAATCTTGACAAAAAATTCGGTATTTTATCTTTTGCGATTCTTGCTTATAATTGAACATAGGATAGTTGAGTTTAATATACAACTAATAATCTCCACGCTCGCGTGAGATTGATTATGCGGATTTATTGCTGTCATTGACGCTCGCACGAGACAGTCCAATGACAGTTTGACGGAGAAATCTCAACCTTACTGGAATAAAACTGTGGCAAAGCGATAATATAATTTTAAATAACTGTTTGCATTGCAAGCAATGGGAGAGAATATGGACAAAACCGAGAGAATGACAGAGTTGGTGAATTTGCTCAACGAATACGCCTATCAATACTACACGTTGGACAATCCAACGGTTGCCGACGCGGAATACGACGGACTCTATGACGAACTTGTTGCGTTGGAGGGCGAACTCGGCTATAGTCTTGACAATTCTCCAACCAAGCGCGTAGGTGACGAAGTGCTCAAAGGCTTCAAGAGCGTACGCCACCTTGGCAGGTTATATTCTCTTGACAAGTGCCAGACTAAAGAAGCGCTTTCCGCGTGGATTGACAAACTCGTCAAGACTTGCGGATATATGCCCAAATGTTCGCTTGAATATAAATTTGACGGTTTGACGATAAATTTGCTATACAGGGACGGCAAACTCGAGAGAGCTTCTACCAGAGGTAACGGCATTGAGGGCGAAGAAGTGACAGATCAGGTCAAGACTATCAAATGCGTACCGCTTTCTATTGATTACAAAGGCGTTGTCGAAGTGCAGGGCGAGGGCATAATGCGTCTGTCCGCGCTTGCCGAGTACAACGCAAAAGATGGAGTTACGCCTCTCAAAAACGCTCGTAACGCAGTTGCCGGAGCAATAAGAAATCTAGACCCAAAAGTTACGGCTTCAAGGCGTCTTGAGGTGATTTGTTATAATGTCAATTATATTGAAGAGGACTTTGAGTCAGGCAGCGATATGATTGAGTTTTTGAAAAAAAATAAATTTAAGGTAAGCGACAAATTCGATTTGTTTGATGACAAACAACGACTAATCGACAGTCTTGACGGCATACAGCAGAAGAGAGACAGCCTCGACTTTCTCATAGACGGAGCGGTTATCAAGGTTGACGATACTTCTATTCGAGAAGATATGGGATATACCGAGAAATTTCCCAAGTGGGCTGTTGCATTCAAATTTCCTGCGCAGGAGGCGACAACTGCTTTGCTCGACGTGATATGGCAAGTGTCGCGTACGGGCAAGTTAAACCCATTGGCGGTATTGGAGCCCGTCGACCTTGCGGGAGTAACGGTCAGCAGGGCTACGCTATCCAATATAAGCGAGATACGCCGCAAAGATATCAAGATAGGCAGCCGAGTTTTCATACGTCGCAGCAACGACGTAATTCCCGAGATATTGGGCATTGCAGAGCATACGCCGCAATCTGTCGACGTATCAAAGCCGACGGTGTGTCCCGCTTGCGGCGCGCCGGTGATAGAAGAGGGAGTGTTTCTCAAATGCTCCAACGCGAAGAATTGCGCTCCTGCTATAGTGTCGGCAATGTCGCACTTTGCTTCACGAGACGCAATGGATATAGACGGCTTGTCCGACAAGACATTCGAGACGCTTTATAACGAAGGCAAACTCAATCATTTCGTCGATATATACAATCTCAAAGCAGAGGACTTCGAAGGGATAGAGGGCTTTGGCGACAAGAAGATAAGCAATATTTTGAACGCTATCGAAAAGAGCAAAGACACTACGCTAGATAGATTTATCTATGCGTTGGGTATTGCCAACATAGGCAAAAAGGCGGCAAAACAACTTGCCGATGAATTCAAGACTTTGGACGCAGTTATGCGCGCGACTTATTTTGAACTCAAATCAATTGATGATTTCGGTGATATTATGACCAATTGTCTCATAGAATATTGGGCGGATGAAAAACATATTCAAGAGGTAGAAAGCCTGCTTGCAAACGGTGTTAAGATTGCACAAAAGCAAGTTGTCGAGGGCGCATTGAGCGGAAAGAAAGTCGTTTTGACGGGCTCTTTGCCAACGCTCAAGAGGTCGCAAGCCAAACAATTGATAGAGCAAAACGGCGGAGAGGTATCGGAGTCGGTATCCAAGAGCGTTAATCTCATTGTTGCAGGCGAAGACGCGGGTAGCAAACTTGCCAAGGCGCAGAAACTCGGCATAGAGATAATCGACGAAGACAGACTTTTGGCAATGGTCAAAGGAGAGTAGCGCGAGATTTAACAACTCTTTCAAGTTAAGGCAAAGGAAAGATTTAGGATTGGATTATTTATTGATCATACTAGTTACCTTTATATCGGGAGTGTTAGGCACCGGATTAGGCGGATTTATCGGCGCGGTCTTGCGCAGAGATTCAACTAAAATCATTTCGGTTTTACTGTCATTTTCAGGCGGTGTTATGCTTGCAGTCGTATGTTTTGACCTTATGAGTCAACCGCTTGAGATGATGAAAGCGGGATTTTTGCCGTCATATACGCCTATCGTTGTAGTATCGGCGGTGGTAGTGGGGTATTGCGCGGTATTTTTCCTAAATAAAGTTATAGGCAGTCGCGCCTACCGATTAAGTCAGAGTAACTCGACGCGATACAATTCTTCCAATCTCTATGTGGCTGGACTTGTTATGATGATTGCGATTGCATTGCATAATTTACCTGAGGGCATAGTTATCGGCGCGTCATACCTATTCTATGGTCGGTGACTCTGTTTTGAGGGAAGTTGTACGTCCTTATTTTTTCCGATCTGTCTCCGC
>WSNH01000109.1 GCA_013316135.1 Clostridia bacterium | reverse complement strand
ATACAAGATTTACGGACGAAGTCTTTGCTACCAATCCGTCAAGTCCGTCGGTAAGATTGACCGCATTTGTCATTGCGTTGTTGGGAGCAATGCTGGCATTTATATGGCAAAATAATTTTCCTGCCAAGATATTTATGGGCGATACTGGCTCGTTGGCAATGGGAGGAGCGCTGGCTTGTCTGGCAATTTTTATTTCTCAACCGCTAATAATTCTTTTAACAGGCATAATGTATATAGTTTCGTGCATATCAGTAATATTGCAGGTGGCAAGTTTCAAGATAAGAAAAAAGAGAATTTTTCTCATAGCGCCTTATCATCACCACCTCGAATATAAAGGTATTCACGAGAACAGAGTAGTAAGTTTTTATGCAATTATCACGTTTATTGCAAGCGCAGTCGCTTTGATTTCTGTCCTCGTATAGGAGGGCAAATGCAAAATGTACTGATAATAGGCTGGGGTATCAGCGGCAAGGGGGCGTGCAAACTTCTGCTTTCTCAAGGCGCAAAAGTCAGCGTATACAACGACAGTCCAATTGACTTGACGGATTTTCCTCAAGTGACTGATGTGTCGGGTAAGGACAACTTTGACGTAATAGAGGACAAAGACTTAGTAGTAATATCGCCAAGCATATCTCAAGAGCACCATTTGGTTGAGTACGCCAAAAGATATAGCGTGCCAGTGATAGGAGAGATAGAACTTGGATTTAGATTTTGCAAAGGAAAGATAGTTGCCGTGACCGGCACCAACGGCAAGACGACCACTACTAAACTTATTGGCGATATTCTCAACTCAAGCGGGAAAAAAGCGTATGCTCTTGGCAACATAGGCAAATCTTTTTGCGAAAGTGTTGAGAAAATCAAGCAAGACGAAATTGCAGTGCTTGAAGTGTCGTCGTTTCAACTTGAATCAATCAAGGACTTTCACCCATTTGTAGCAAGTTGTCTCAATGTAACTCCCGATCATTTTGAGAGACACAAAAATCTTCAAAACTATGCTAACGCTAAGTTTAATATTTTTATCAATCAAGGCGCGGAAGATTGCGCAATTCTCAATTATGATGATGAAATTACAAGAAATTTCAGTGATTTGATAACTTCAACAGTCTATTATACGAGCGTGCGTCGCAAGGTTAAAGGCGCTTTTGTAAGAGATGAGAAGATATATCTCGATTTTGACGAAGAAGTTGAATTTATGTCCCTCGCCGATATTCCGCTCAAAGGCGATTACAATTATCAAAACGTAATGACTGCCATACTTACCTGTAGGCTTTTGGGCGTGAGCAGTCAAGATATAATATCGGCAATCAAAAATTTTACGCCGCCTAGATATCGCAATCAATTTATCGGCAATTATATGGGCAAAAACTTTTTTAACGATTCCAAAGCCACAAACATCGATAGCGCAATAAAAGCGTGTAGGGCTATGAAGGGAGATACCGCGCTCATAGTCGGCGGGTATGATAAGGGCATTGCCTATGACGGATTTTTTTCTTGCCTTCCGGATACGGTCAAGCATATTATAGCCACCGGTGACAACGTATATTCTATAATGCAATTCTTGCCGTCGTACCACGAATATACGTTTGAAATCACTTCTTCCTTAGAGCGCGCGACTCAACTTGCCGTAAGCAAAGATGTGCTCAACGTACTTTTTTCTCCCACGACGTCAAGTTTTGACAGATACTCAAGTTACGTCGAGAGGGGCGAGCATTTTGATATGATAGTAAAATCGTTGAGGGAGAATGGCAGTGGAGAATAAGTGGAAGATACACAACAAGTTGCTTGTATTCAGCGCGATATTCTTAGCGTTATTCGGACTTGTTATGCAATACAGCGCAAGTTGTTATTCGGCGGAGCGCCAGTTCGGCGACGCTTTTTATTATGTCAAAAAGCAGGCGATAGCGCTGGTATTTGCAATTGTAGTTTTGTACGCCGTCAAGTTTATCAAGACCGACTGGCTCAAAAAGTGGCGTTTTGTGATATTGGCGTTTTCTGCAATTTTACTGGCTTTGGTATTCGTGCCAAAGATAGGAGTGGAGAATTACGGCGCTAAGCGTTGGATAAATCTTGGCTTCACTACTATGCAGCCGTCTGACGTCGCAAAGTTTGCCTTAGTAATTTTTATAGCGGGATGTCTGGACAAGAAAAGCAGTTTGAAATTCAAGAATATGATTCCCATACTTATCGCCACGGCTTTGATATGCGGACTCATTATGCTGGAGCCCAATATGTCGGTGACTATGTGCGTGGGTATGGTCGTGCTAATTATGCTTTTTGTCGGCGGTTGCGATTATAAGCACTTTTTGGTTATGGCAATTCCGGTAGTCGCGGGAGTCATAGGATTGATACTTATCGAGCCTTACAGGGTTAAGAGACTTATGGCGTTTATCGATCCTTGGGCGTCTCCGCTGGGCGAGGGGTATCAACTTATTCAGTCTTATTACGCGCTTGGTAGCGGAGGACTCTTTGGCTTGGGACTTTTCAACTCGCGACAAAAATATTTGTTTTTGACTTTCTCGGAGAGTGATTTTATTCTTTCGATCGTAGGCGAAGAACTTGGCTTTGTCGGTTTGGTTTTAGTGCTTTGCGTATTTATCGTAATCACCGCGCAGGGACTTAAGATAGCAAAAAATGCAGACAACCGTTTTGACAGTTATCTTGCCTGCGGAATTACGTCTGTCATAGCAATACAGACTTTGCTCAATGTTGCCGTTATCTCCGGCAGTATTCCTCCTACCGGCATACCGCTTCCGTTTATCAGCAACGGCGGTACGTCGCTTGTGTGCTTTATGGCTGGCATAGGCGTGCTTGAGAATATAGCCTCAAAATCACAAAGGGGTTATCTCAATCATAAAATATATTGAGAAAATAGCGCGTTGATTATTTTATGTCCGACGTTTTGTATTTTGTGACGACGTCGACCAGATATGATATGCCTATGCTTATTACTTAATGGAGAGAGATATGAAAGAATACATAATAAATGGCGGTCAAGCGTTGGACGGAACTGTAGAAATTCGCGGAGCAAAAAACAGTATCTTGCCGTTGCTTGCCGGAAGCATTTTGACAGATGAAATAACAGTGCTGCACAACTGTCCAAATATCAGCGATGTGGACAGTATGATAAAGATACTTGAAGGACTCGGAAGCAAAATAATTCGCAACTCAAGAGATATAGTAATAGACAACTCTATGGCGAACAAATGGGAGATACCGGCGCACTTGGCAAAAGAATTGCGTTCGTCGATATTTTTACTGGGTTCGCTTTTGTCGCGTAATAAAAAGGCAAAAGTCGCATATCCCGGAGGGTGCGACATAGGACTTCGCCCTATTGATATACATATTGCAGGCTTAAGAGAATTGGGAATCGAGATACAAGAACAAGGCGGATATATTTATTGCAACTGCCAGAACGCAAAGAGCGCCGACGTTGTCTTAGATCTGCCAAGCGTAGGCGCTACGGAAAATCTTATGATGTCAAGCGTATTTATTAAGGGCAGAACTGTGATTCGCAATTGCGCTAAAGAGCCGGAGATAGTAGATTTACAAAAATTTCTCAACGCAATGGGCGCAAAGATAAGAGGAGCAGGCACAAGCGTAATAGTAGTCGAGGGCGTAGATAAACTTCACGGAGTGGAGTATACTCCCATACCGGATAGAATTGTCGCCGGTACGTATCTAATTGCAACGGCAATGTGCGGCGGTAACGTGGAGTTGACCAACGTAAATCCCGAACATATATCTTCACTTATATCTAAATTGTCAAAAACTACTTGCAAAGTACATATAAAGAATGATAGAATACTAATTAAGAGCAAGGGCAGACAAAAAAGTCTTGACTGTATCGAGACGATGTATTACCCGGGATTTCCCACAGACTTGCAATCGCAGATTATGGCAATGCAGACTGTGTCAAGGGGTACAAGCGTAATCGTCGAGAATATTTTCGAGACGAGGTTTAAGACAGCCGGCGAACTTAAGAGGTTGGGCGCAGACATCACAATCAAAGGCAGGGTTGCCGTAGTCAAGGGAGTCAAAGAACTTATTGGCGGAGAGGTACACGCAAGCGATTTGAGAGGAGGCGCTTCGCTGGTGCTTGCGGGACTTGTCGCGGGCGGTCAGACTGTCGTCAAGGATATATACCACATCGACAGGGGTTACGAGGATATGTCGGTCGACCTGCTTAAATTGGGCGCAAATATTAAAAGGACTTAAAATGAGAAAAAGACTTTGGATAATACTGGGAATAATCGTAGGTATAGCCGTGATTGCAGTTATGGCTTATTGCGTATTTTCTATAGGCAAAGTCGATGTCAATTCAACAGTCGATATTGCGGTATTGTCACAAGAAGAAAAAGATGAGATAATTGCTTTGAGCGGAATACAAAAGGGTAAGAATATCTTTGCTATCGACGAGGATATCGCTATAAAAAATATAGAATTGAGTATTCCTACGCTCAAAGTAATTTCTATCGAACGTACATTCCCCAACGGAGTGTTTATCTATGTCACCAGACGTACCCCGGTGTTTTATTTGCAGTTGAGCGGAGGGCAGTACGCTATTTTGGACAGAGAACTCAAGGTAATCTCCATTCAAGACGGTTATGATTCTCAACTTACTCAACTCGTCGGCGTAACAGCGGACAGCGTCAAGTTGGGCGAAACTTTGCCGGACAGTCAATTGCTGTCGACGCTAATCAAGGGCGCAGAACGCTGTTCGTTTATCAATGCAAGATTTAGCGCTTTTTATAGAAAAATAGTTGTCGAAAGTTCTTACGTCTATCTTACGAGCAATACAGGAGTGATATTCCAACTTCCCATATCTTCGAATATCGACGAGAGCGTAGTGGGAAGTTATAGTTATTACTTTGACGGAGCAAGCGAGAAAGGTAAGAGCGAGGGTTATATTTATCTGGATAAGCACGGTTGGTATTGGAAAGAAACTCTTTGAGTT
>WSNH01000108.1 GCA_013316135.1 Clostridia bacterium | reverse complement strand
GTGTGGGGCATAGTATAATTATGATAGGAGAAAACAAAAAAAATAAAATCATATCAATAGCAGTTCACGGCGCAGTGGCAATTGCTTTGTTGGGCGTGTTGATTTTGCTTTGTTTTAAAAATTCTGCAGGAGAGTACTTTGAACTTGTTATCAACAAGGCGCTTTCCAAGTCTATAGACGGCAATTGGGCAAAGACGTCTTTTGCATTTTTGTTTTCGATAATCGCGGAGTATCCGGCGTATTTTATCTTGCCTATATTTGCAGTAATGCTTTTCTATAGTGACGACCTGGTGCCGTATAAGTGGCGAAAGGTATTCAAGATTGCAATGGCAGGATTGAGCATTTGCGGTTGGATAATTCTTTGCTTTAAGAGCGAAGTAGCCGATATGATTCAAGCAAAAGGACTTGACGGAATGAAGTTCTATGCGATTATGGGAATCTTGGCTCTCTGCGCTGCGGGACTTGGTTTGTATCTTGGCAAGTTTATCCCCAAGAGGATGAGATATATTCTATTTAAGTTTGCAATTTTTGCAATATGCTATTTACTTATTGCGCTTGCGGTAAACCAAGGCGTCAAGATGATATGGCATAGGATGAGATTTAGAGATATGCTCAAAGAAAATACGCTTGGACACGACGGATATTCTTATTTTACTCCTTGGTATACTCCGGATATTGCAAGGATAGAACTCAACGCCGATTATGCGTATTCTTCATTCCCATCGGGACATACAAGTTCGGCTACGCATATCTTTTTGCTTTGCACACTATATAGAGTATTGCCAAAGTGGCGTGAGAAAAAGTGGCTCAAATATACGCTTTATGCGCTATGTCCGGCATTTGTTTTGCTGACGGCAATATCGCGTATTTGCGATGACGCGCATTTCCTTTCCGACGTAATTTGGGGATTTGTAATATCTTATACGATTTACAAGGTATTGGATAAGTTGTTTTTCAGAAAGAGCAATAATTTTGCAGTTGCCGAAGAGGCGCTTGCAAGTATGCAAAATAAATCAATGTTATTGAATTGATAATACAATAGCGAGGTATAATGGCAAAGTTTGATAAGTCAATGTTTGCCTATCTTCAAGACGAGACGCAAAGATTACCTGACACCAACAAGGTTTGGGATTTTTTCGGAGCGTCGATAGGTATAAAAAAGTTTAAAGATATCGTCAAGAGTTTTGGCGGTTATCTTCAGTATTTGGGGATAGGTAAAGGAGACAACGTCATATTGTGTCTGGGCAATATTCCCAATGCTATAGTAGGTTTTTATGCGATAAATTCCATTGGCGCAATAGCCAATCTTGTGCATCCGCTAATTCCCGGCGACGGACTTGAGAAGATGGCAAGGGAGATGAATAGCAAGGCTTTTATACTATTCGACGAATTTTTTTACAAATATGATTTTTTGAATAACAGCGACAAGCCCGTGATATTGTGCAGCGCGAGCGATTTTTTGCCAAAGGCATTTAAGATACCTTATAATCTCTATAGATACAACAAGGTCAAGAATATCAAGTATGACGATAGAATTGTCAGATTCAAAGACACGCTCAATAAGTATCAATCAAATAACGTGGATATTAAGGGCGACGATATTGCCATATATATGCACAGCGGAGGAACCACCGGCGTGTCCAAAACGGTAATGCTTTCGAATGATTCTTTCAACCACCTTGCAGATAATGCAATAGACCTCATAGGCGGCGGTGTCGATGATAGAGACGGTATGCTTATGGTGTTGCCGCTCTTTCACAACTTTGGTTTGGGTATTTGTATGCACACGGTGCTTTGCGGCGGCGGACAAGCCGTTATGATGCCTAAATTTAATCCTAAGGGGGCTTGTAGGCTTATTAAGAGAGCGAGAGTGACGTATATTGCGGGCGTGCCGAGTATGTATTCCAAGATGATTGCCTGCGGCAAATTCAAGGGTAAGAAACTCAAGAAAATAAAAAATTGTTATTGCGGTGGAGAAAAGATTTCTCTCGAACTCAAAAAAACTTTTGAGGATGTAATGGCGCAAAACGGCAATCCTATCAAGTTGTGCGCCGGTTACGGGCTGACTGAAGGCGGAATATGCTGCGTGAATACAATGGATATTCATAAGGATAATTCAACCCTTGGCAAGCCTATAAAAAATAATTACTTTGCTATTATTGACGATTCTAATAATTTTTTGAAGCCGAATGAGCGCGGTATGATTGTGCTTACTTGCAATACAATGATGAGCGGATATTATAATTCGCCTGATCTAAATAAAGAAGTGTTTTTTACTGATTCAGAAGGGCGCAAATGGCTCAAGACGGGCGATATAGGTTATATGGACGACGAAGGTTACGTTTATTTTGTCGACAGAATAAAGAGAATGATAAAAATCAGCGGCGTAAATATTTATCCTCAAGAAATTGAAGATTGCGTCAACGCATTTGAAGGAATTTTGAGGTCTTGCGTCATACCTTATCAAGAAAACGGCAAGGATTTTCTCAGACTGTATATCGTTATGGAAGACGGCGTAATATGCGATGACGGTTTTATTGCGTCGTTGAGAGAATATATTGGCAACAATTTGCTCAAATATAATATGCCCAGAGTAATCGAGCGCGTAGACTCGTTGCCGCTTACGCAGATTGGAAAGGTTGATTTCAAAAAACTTCAGGCAATATTGGCAGAGCAAGAATCATCTGGCAAATTATAATTTGGCGAGTAGTTTTTTCATATTTTTAACAAGCGGATTCATTACTATATTGACGAGTATTCCCGACTTGATATAGCAATACACTTCGTTCCATAAACCGTAAAATGCGCATTTTGAATGGCAGTTTTTACTCGCGCCATACTTGTTGATATACGTTTTGCGCAGAGCAAATCTTTTGCCCATAAGATTGTCAAATTGGAATAAGTCGTATTCTCTGTCGGCGTATGCAGAATTGAGCGGATCTATAAAACCGCTTATCTCAAAATTATTGTCTACCATAATGTTTGCCAAGTTCAAGTCGCCGTGTATTAAGCAGGCTTCCGTGACTTCTTCTGAGAATATTTTATCAAACTTGCTCCAAGCGCTTCGCATTGTGGTAATGATTTTTTCTGATATTTCGTGCGTTTGATACATTTGTTCGGCTTTGTCCATTATTGCTTGCGCGAACGGCTTATAATAATCAAGCCAAGTGTCGCAGTTTGGGCAAAGCGTATCGCCGAATTTGTCGCTGGTATGAGCGTGGACTTCGTGCAGCGCGGAAACTACGTTGTCGGCAAAGATTCGCTTTTTGCGTTTGCTGATAAATAATTTTTTAAGCGACGATATAAAGGCGCTTTTTCCATCAATTTTGTCCATCGCGTAGCAGTCGATAGGTATAATTTCGTCGGCTTTTCGCGCAAACAATACTTTGGGGAACTTTATAGGACAATACTCGCCAAGCAACTTTAAATCAAATACTTCCTTTTCAAGCATATCATTTGCCCGCAAAAATTTGACTACAATTTGACTTTTGTTCTCTAATTCTACTCCAAAAGCCATACCGAAAGAACCGCCGCCAAGATACTTGACTTTGGTTGCATTAAGTTCCATCTGTTCGCTTACCGCTTGTTTTGCGTATTCAACAGCCTCTTCTTCTTCAAGCGGTATTGGCTGAATTCTCTCAACTTGAATCATAAGTATCTCCGAGGTTCGTTGATACCTATATTATAACATTGATTGAATAAGAATGTCAACGGCGAATATTCTGCTCAATATGCGCCGTGAGAATTTGTTACTGCATATTGATATGCTATTTTGCTGACATAATCGACAATTTTTGAGTTGTTGTTGCGATCGTATACGTAGACTTTCTTGTCGAAGTCTGCAAGTTGGTCAAGTTTTTTGAGCAGAGTGTCTTTTGATAGTTGTTTTTCTTCCAACATAAGCGCATAGCCGTTTTGTGTGAGATAACGGGCGTTGAGGACTTGGTCTCCCCGAGAGGATTTGTTGGCAAGGGGGATATATAGCGCCTTTTTATTGAGCGCGTTGATTTCTGTGGATGCGCCTGCGCCGCAACGCGATATTATCAAGTCGCTTGCCGCAATATAATCCTGTATATTGTCGGTGTACTTGATTTGTATATAATTTCTGTGTTCGATTGGCTCCATAGTATTGCCGCAAATATGAATTACTTGATATTTTCTGCAAAGTTCGTCGAGACTGTTATATATTACTTCGTTGATGGATTTTGCGCCCAATGAGCCTCCCATAATTAAAAGCACAGGGGTAAAGCGGTTTAGTCCGTGCTTGTCGAATATTCTTTGCGGATGAGCGTCAAAAAAATCTTTACGAATAGGGTTGGCGAAGACCTTTGTCTTTTGATTGTTGCAAGTGCTGTCAAAGCAAGTTATTATACCTTTTGCAAAGCGACTGTTGAGTTTGTTGGCAAGTCCCAAAGAATAATCTGATTCGTGACATACCGTGGGGATAGACAGTGACTTTGCGGCGTATACCACCGGCATAGCAACATATCCGCCTTTAGAAAATACAACGTCGACATTGTGTTCTAAGAGAATCTTCTTTGCTTCTTTAATGTATTTGGGTAGTTTTATAGGTATTGTTAGGTTTTTGCTAAACTTACTTCGATCCAGTTTAATGCAATCGCAATGATAGAACGGTACGTTGAATTTCTTACAGATGTCGTATTCCATCTTATCTTTGTTGCCAATGTAGATAACTTTGTCAAATTGTTTATATAAGTCGTCAAGTAGCGCCATATTGGGCATAACGTGTCCTGCTGTGCCTCCGCCCGTAAGAGCAATATTCATAATTGTGCCTCCAAAATTTTATCTAGGTTAGTGTTTGCGGAAAATGAGATTTTATCTAAACAAAACCCAATTTATTCCTCGATTATAGATATGCCAATGGAGGAAAATAAGTGAAATAATTGATTTGAACAATGTTCAGCAATAGAGAAATGGCGTAATATTTAAGAATTTTTTATAATTTCGGTGGAGTATTACGAGATGAAATTG
>WSNH01000107.1 GCA_013316135.1 Clostridia bacterium | reverse complement strand
ATATTTACCGGTATAACTCTTAGGATTTTTTGCTACTTCTTCCGGCGTACCAGTTGCGACTATCGTTCCGCCATTGTCTCCGCCTTCGGGACCTAGGTCAATTATATGGTCTGCCACTTTGATTACGTCGAGATTGTGCTCTATGACTATGACGGTATTGCCCTTAGAAACCAGCCTTTGGAGTATCATAATAAGTTTTTTTACGTACGCAGAGTGAAGTCCGGTGGTAGGCTCGTCAAGTATATAAACAGTCTTCCCCGTCGAGCGTTTGGAAAGTTCTGTCGCAAGTTTTACTCTTTGCGCTTCGCCGCCGGAAAGCGTGGTAGCAGGCTGACCGAGTTTGACGTAAGAAAGTCCGACGTCGTTGAGAGTGGATATCTTATTGTATATTTGCGGCACGTTGCGGAAAAATTCGCAAGCCTCTGCAACCGTCATTTCAAGCACGTCGTAGATACTCTTGCCTTTGAATTTGACCTGCAAAGTCTCTCTGTTGTATCTTTTGCCTCCGCAAACCGCGCAAGGTACGTAGACGTCTGACAAGAAGTGCATTTCTATCTTCTTGATACCGTCGCCCGCGCAGTTCTCGCATCTTCCTCCGGCAATATTGAAAGAGAATCTACCGCCCGTATATCCTCTCGACTTAGCGTCGGGCGTCTTTGCATAAAGTTCTCTTATTGCAGTGAATACATTGGTATAGGTTGCAGGATTGGAACGCGGCGTTCTGCCGATAGGACTTTGGTCTATTGCAATGACTTTGTCAAGTTCTTCTACACCGAGTATCTCCTTGCAATTTACGAGTTTTTCTGCGCTGCCGTTAAGTCTGTTTTGCAATACCGGATAAAGAACTTCGTTGATAAGCGAAGACTTACCGCTGCCGCTAACACCCGTGACCACACAAAAAGCCCCTAATGGAATATCTACGTTGATTTTTTTGAGATTGTTTTTGACCGCGCCTTTTATTTGAAGATATTTTCCGTTGCCGGAGCGTCTCTCCGAAGGAAGTTCTATTACCTCTCTCCCCGACATATAAGCGCCTGTGATAGATCTTTCGCAAGCCATAATATCTTGCGGAGTGCCTGCCGCAACAACTTCTCCGCCATTAATACCTGCGCCGGGTCCAATGTCGACGATATAATCGGCTTTGCGCATCGTGTCCTCGTCGTGCTCTACGACGATAAGCGTATTGCCGAGATCTCTCAATCTCTCAAGCGTAGCCAAAAGTTTGTCATTATCCCTCTGGTGAAGACCTATACTCGGCTCGTCAAGAATATATAGCACGCCCACAAGTCCGCTGCCTATCTGCGTAGCAAGACGTATTCTCTGCGCCTCGCCGCCTGAAAGCGTGGCTGAAGATCTAGTAAGTTGAAGATATTCAAGTCCGACGTTGACCAAAAAGCCCAATCTCGCTTTGATTTCTTTAAGTATTTGATTGGCTATAATGCTTTGCGTCGAGTCAAGTTGCAAGTTCTCAAAAAAACTCAACGCTTTGTCAATAGACAGCGCGCAAACCTCGTAAATATTGAGTCCGCCCACTGTCACGCCCAATACTTCTTTCTTAAGTCTCTTGCCGTCGCACACGTCGCAATGCGCTTCCGCGAGGTATCTTGAGAGTTCTCCTCTCATAAAATCCGACGTCAAGGACTTGTACTTATCCATAAAATGATTGGCTACACCTTCAAAATTATAGTTGGTCACGCCGTCTGAAAATCTTCTGTTGACTTGCACTTTTTCGCCGTCGCCGTACAGCAATACGTTAAGAGCCTTTTTAGGCAACTCTTTGACAGGTACGTGAGTGGAAAAATTATACTTTTTTCCAAGCGCGTCATATATAGCGCGAGGATAGTTGAAATAATCCATATTCCAACCGCCTACGTCAAATGCGCCATCGCTTATTGACTTATCCCATTTGATAAATTTTTGAGTATCAAGCACGTTCTTAAACCCCAATCCCGAACATTCCGGACAAGCGCCAAATGGCGAGTTAAAGGAAAACATTCTGGGTTGAAGTTCCTCTATGCTAATGTCGCAATCGGGACAAGCGTATTTTGTAGAATATAAGGATAATTCGCCGTTGACTTCTACTTCGACAAGTCCCTCTGCAAGTTTGAGCGCCGTCTCAAGACTGTCGGCAAGACGTCTGCCCGCCTCTTCTTTTATGACAATTCTGTCAACCACGATTTTTATGTTGTGCTTGAAATTCTTGTCGAGCGTAACTTCTTCGTCAACGATATTATACTCGCTGCCGTCGACGACAAGCCTGCTGTATCCGCTCTTGCGATATCCGTCGATTTGCTTGGAATACTCACCCTTTCTGCCTCTCACAACAGGCGCAAGTACGCGCACTTTTGCTCCAACGCCAACGCTCATTACTTTGTCAGCAATTTGGTCGACAGACTGCTGGACTATCTCTTTGCCGCAATTGGGACAATGCGGAATACCTATTCTGGCATACAAAAGTCTCAAATAATCATATATTTCCGTCACTGTTCCTACAGTCGAGCGAGGATTGTGCGACGTCGTCTTTTGGTCAATGGAGATTGCCGGCGAAAGTCCGTCGATATAATCTACGTCCGGCTTGTCCATCTGACCCAAAAATTGCCTTGCGTATGATGAAAGACTCTCCATATATCTGCGCTGTCCCTCTGCAAAAATCGTATCGAATGCTAATGACGATTTGCCGCTTCCGCTCAATCCAGTCAATACCACAAGTTTATCTCGGGGAATCTGCACGTCAATATTTTTGAGATTGTGTACTCTTGCGCCTTTTATCGTTATGTTCTTATCCATTTGCACTTACCTATTTATATAATATTATTTACATTATTAACATTTATCTGTTGAGGTTTCTCCACTTTGCTACGCCCAAGGGAAATAACAAAATATTGTCACCTCGACCGAAGTGGAAATCATTTTTAGATATTTTGACCACGCTTCGTTTCGCTCAATATGTATCAAAATTATTGAGACTTTTCCATTTCGCTTCGCTAGAGTCGAAATGACCTATCAAATTCTATCAAAGCCACACGTAATCGCAGAGATTAGTTGCATTTTTGTCCGTGTTAGGGCGAAATGCTACCGATATACGCGGTCGGTTGCCCGACTTTACTTCTTGAGCAATAATTTCAAACTTGCTATCTGCTCGCGATACTTAATCGCCAACTCAAAATCCAGGTTCGATGAAGCGACTTTCATTGCAGAAGTGAGTCTTGCAAGTTCTCTGGATATATCCTTTTGAGAAGTCATAGTCTTTTCTTCTGTTTTTTTAGATATTTCCAAAGTATTGGATATTTCTTTGACTATCGTCTTTGGAGTAATTCCGTGGATTTTGTTATACTCGCTTTGTATTTCTCTACGGCGATTGGTCTCCTCGATTGCTCTCTTCATACTGTCGGTCATAACGTCTGCATACATCACAACTTTTGCCTTAGCGTTTCTCGCCGCTCTGCCTATAGTCTGAATAAGTGAAGTTTCGCTGCGCAAAAATCCCTCTTTGTCCGCGTCGAGAATAGCCACCAACTGCACTTCGGGAATATCCAGACCTTCTCTCAACAAGTTGATACCCACAAGAACATCAAACTCACCTCGGCGAAGACCTGCGATTATCTCTACTCTTTCTAGCGTGTCCACATCCGAGTGCATATACTTGACTTTGATATGTCTCTCCGTCAGATATGCCGTCAGACTTTCCGCCATCTTCTTGGTAAGCGTGGTAACTAATACTCTCGCCTCTTTGTCAACAGTGTCGTTGATACGCGATATAAGATCGTCTATCTGTCCGTCAATCGGGTGTATCTCGACTTCCGGATCTATAAGTCCGGTAGGTCTTATGAGTTGTTCCACCACTTGCCCCGCCTGATCGAGTTCGTACTTTGCCGGCGTAGCGGATACGCAAATCATCTGTCCTATTCTGCTGTCAAATTCGTCGAATTTGAGCGGACGGTTGTCGTAAGCAGACGGAAGACGGAATCCGTAGTCCACAAGATTGACTTTGCGAGATAAATCACCGTTGAACATTGCCCTCACTTGCGGCAAAGTCATATGACTTTCGTCTACGAAGAGCAAAAAGTCCTTGGGAAAAAAGTCCAAAAGCGTATACGGAGGCTGTCCGGGCTGCCTGCCGTCAAAATATCTAGAATAGTTTTCAATACCAGAGCAATAACCCATTTCCTTGATCATCTCAAGGTCGTAACTTACCCTTTCTTTGAGCCTCTGCGCCTCTAAGAGTTTGCCTTGCTGTCTGAACAGTTCGACTTGCTCTGCCATATCTTCGCGAATTTTGTCAAGGCAGGCGTCGCGCTTTTCTTTCTCAACGACATAATGCGTCGCAGGGAAAATATTGACGTGTTTTAATCCGCATACAGTCTTTGCCGACACAGGATCGAATTGAGAAATCTTCTCTATCTCGTCTCCCCAAAATTCTACTCTGATCGCGTAATCAGAACTCTCAACCGGAAAAATCTCCACGATATCACCGCGCACTCTAAAGGTGGCGCGCGCAAATTCTATATCGCTGCGCTTATACTGAATCTCCACAAGATTGTCAAGCAAAGCGTCTCTGTCTATGCTCATACCCTCGCGAAGCGATATTGCCAATGCAAAATACTCCATCGGCGCGCCTAAGCCGTATATGCAAGATACCGAAGATACAACTATTACGTCGCGGCTTTCGCATAGCGCGCTAGTAGCAGAATTACGAAGTCTGTCTATCTCGTCGTTGATTGACAAATCCTTTTCAATATAAGTATCCGTACGCGGAATATACGCTTCAGGTTGATAATAATCGTAATACGATACAAAATATTCTACACGATTGTTGGGAAAAAACTCCCTAAACTCATTGCATAGTTGCGCCGCCAAAGTCTTGTTGTGCGCTATGACGAGCGCGGGTCTATTACATTCTTTGATGACGTTTGCCATAGTAAAAGTCTTACCGCTGCCCGTCACTCCAAGCAAAACTTGAGTACGCAAACCGTCGTTTACGCCCTCTACGAGTTTTTGTATTGCCTGCGGCTGATCTCCGCAAGGAGAAAACTTGCTTCTGAGTTCAAACATAATAACAAGTGTATTTTAGCACAAATGTTCACATTTTGCAACTGTTACAAC
>WSNH01000106.1 GCA_013316135.1 Clostridia bacterium | reverse complement strand
CTTTTACTGACCCAAATTATTGCAAAATTATTATGCGCGAAGTATAATGTAATTGAAAAAAATACGCCTTTTCGCGGGCAGTCAGTAAAAGTATACTTTTTTTGGAATATATGAGGTGTGTAAATGAATTTAAGTAAGAAAAAGATAAATATTTTATTTGTCTTAGTCGTCACAATATTGATGGCGCTATTTATAAATATCACGTTTATATTTAGTTATAATGAAAAGGCTGACGCGTTACTCAATACCGATGTGCCAACAAATACTACTAACTTAGATGAGATACTTTTGAAAGGATATGAAAAATCATCTGGAAAATACGTGTTTGACAAGGACATATTTCAAAGTTTGTTGGATCAAGTGAGCGGAATATCAGGTGCAGATATAACTGACCTCAACGGAATGACAAAGTCGTCTGCCGATTTTAGGTCACATACCGCGACAACAAATGGGAAGGATATTGTAGTGACTTTAGGCGGGAAAAAGTGGACGGCAGTTTATTTATCTCCGAATTCTGCAGGAGAGCCAATACTCACACTATATCTTATCAATCAATATGAAAACAAAACTCCGGCAAAAAAAGTATATGCTTATAGTAATAATGTAAAGGGAAACTATCCGGCAAATATGTATGGGACTTGTGAAATGCGCGCTCTTACGTTGAATAATGGCGGAAGTTATGCAATGGCATATAATGAAACTACTATGTCAGGCTATGCCAATCAAGATCCCGAGAATGAGTGGGCAATATATACGATGGATAAGAGCGTAGATGTTCCGGGGAGTATCAAACGCTTTATTGAAGTTCCGGATAATATGTCGTGGCAACACAACCAAAGAGCAACGGTAGCTGTGCCAAATCAGAGATTTAATTATGACCACAACAACGACGCGCTGGATATTGGGGGAACGTCAAGTACTGGCAGTTATTTAGATCTAGACGGATATAGTAATTGGGCTAATGATAGTATATGGTTGCCAAGTATGGCTGAACTTGGACAAGAAAGCGGTTCATCTACTGAGACTGGAATTTGGAAAATAAGTAGCAGGCAAAGAAAAATAAGCGGGCGCGATTGTACTTGGCATAGAACAGCAATGCATAATTCTTATAACCAAACTTTTATGGATCCGTATGAAAGCAATGCGCCGGTAACTTATAGAGCAGGCTCGCTTTCGGGCGGTATTCGTCCAGCATTTCACTTAAATTTAAAGACCGTATCTCAGCACGCGGGAAAGATACTGGCATTGCCGGAAAATGTTGTAAAAACTTTTGACGGATTGACGCATCAAATATCGGAAGAGAGTTGGTATTATTCTCAACTTGCCGATTCAAGTATAGTTAGTACTCAAGTTTACGATCCGTCCAACAATCCTATGAGCGTAGGCAACTTTAAGGACGCGGGAACATATCAAATAAGATTTAATATCATCAACAATGATTACGCTTGGGCAAAAGAAGATGTAACGAATGTTCATACCATAACGTATAGAATAGACCCTAAGGAATTGAGAGTCAACTTCACTGTGAGCGAGGACTCCGTTTCGGCTGCGCCCAACGTAAACGATTTGTGCGGAGGAGATAAAACCGATTCAAATATATTAAATTTGCTATTACGTATCAGATATAGGGATAACAAAGGATATGACGATACTGTCGAGCCTGTAAAAGTCGGAGATTATACGGCGAGCGTTGAGATAGACGAGACGGTAAGCAAGAATTATAAGTTAGACAAAGATTATACGGCAAATATACATATTGATACCAAGACGCAAAGTCTGCCTAGGTTTGACAACGTAACTGCGCCGGATTGGTTTGAATATAATTCAGACGAGCAGATGTATGAACTTGTATATGACGATAACTATATGGAAGTCGTCAAGGCGAATCCAAGCGACGATAGGTTTAGCATAGAAAGCGGACATTATATAAAAGTAAAATACGCCGGAGTTTATACCGACGCTCTTAGAGTAACGCTGAAAAATCCTTATGATTCGGCAAGCGGAGAGGGGTACAACGTATGGGATGGCGCAAGTAAAGATACAAGCGACAAATTTATTACGTTTGAGATAAAGAAGCGGAAATTGACGTTTGAGATCGTCGCTACAGACGGAATCATCAACGCGGTGATGGGCATCAACCAAAATGTTACGATTAGATATGGCGTAAACAAGCCAAGTTCTCTTGAAAGCGTCCCTCTTACTTACAATATAATTGCCACAAGAAACAGCGCTAAGCCCTCGATTGCGACAGTCAACGTAAGCGCTAGTTCGCCCAATTCGGTAAGCGTCGAACTTGATATGAGCCAGAGCAAACTGCCAATCAACGGAGATTGGGCGCTTTCGCTTTCGACAGATAATAGCAATTATGAACTTTCTCTCGCAAGTTCCGTGACGTTGAAGTTGGAGAGGAATACCGGCAGTCCGGATATTATTTGGTGGTTAATGGAAGACGGAGTAGATACTAATAATTCAGTCAATGCAAAGATAGGAGAAAAGAGTATTGATTACAACGATTCCATTACAAGCGGAATAAATCAACCAATAGTATACAACGGCAAAGAATTTACGTTTTACGTCACTACGCCTAGCGGATATAGAGTAGACACTGATTACAATATTGGAAATTTCAAAAACGGATATTGCATAACAGCAAGTTCAGCAAACAGCAACCCCGGTACAAATGCAGACGGTTATACCACGCAAGTTAGGATATTGACTCCAAGCGGAACTCCTGAAATTTATGAGTTGATATGGACGATTGAGAGAGCCAAGTATGATTTATCAGGTGTCAAATGGAAGTATGACGGCAAAGTGCCGTTTAGTACAAACGCGCAGGAGATGAGAATCGAGATAGAAAGCGCAACGCTGCCTGAGGGGCTTGTCGTAAGCCAATATACGGGAATAACTACAGGCAATAGCGTAGACGGAGTAAAGAAGACAGCGAGCGTAAGGTTTGATTACGATAAGGCAGATTCTAAATATGCGGACAACTACGTATTACCTAAGCAAGGGGATAATACAACGTACATATATAATTCAAGCGGAAGTCTTTCGGACTTTGAGTGGAGCAAAGAATGGGAAATAGTCAAGATGCAAATAGCGTTGAATTGGGAGTTGGAGGAGGTAACTGACGCCAACGGCGAGAGATATCAAAGGCAGAAACTGGTAGAGGATAAGAACGTAGTGGAGTATGAATACTACGTATGGGATATGTCGACAAATCAACCTATTGGCAATGCGTTGAGCGAGGTGGAAATAGAAGTTGAGGAGAATATCTCAAAGTACTATGTGACAAAAGCCGTAATCAAGAGTATATATCAAAGCGACGTGGAATTCAACTCAAACAACGTATACTCGCAGCCATTCACGGTAGGAGAAAATGCAACTGGCGTGCAAGTGACGCTTGTAAGCGACAGTTTGACGTACAACGGCAACCCACAGTCTGTAAAACTGCGTATAAGCGGAGCGTTAAGCGAGAGTGATTTTGAAATAGTATATTACGATAAGGACGGAACAGAGGCGTTGAAGGGGGCGCCAAAGAATGCCGGACAGTACAGGGTAGAGATAAGTCTAAAAAGCAATGTAACTGGATTTTATATGGATGGCGACAATGTGAATGACGGCGTAGCTATCATAGAATATGAAATAAAGCAGATGAGCATAGACGGCTCGGATGGGAATTGGACGGAAGTACGCAAACCGCCGTCACTTCAGATAAACAAAAAGGAGTTGGCAGGAATAGAGTACGAGTATTCTGATATGGACGGCAAGTTGTTGACTTTTGCCGACTTGAAGGCGGGCAACAGTTATAAAATAAGAGCGGTAATAAAAGACAAGACAAATTATGCGTTTGCCGACGGCTCGTACGAGACGGAGTGGAAAGAGTTTAGCGTAAACGCCAACGAGGTACTCAGCGACCCAAGCGATCCCAGCGTATACCCGGAAGATCCTGACGATAATCCTCCAAGCGGAAACGACCCAAGCGGGAATAATCCAAGTAGCGGTAACAGCGTGGGAGGAACTTTGGATGAGATACTGGAGAAACTCAAAGATATGCCGCTGTGGCAGTTGATATCTGGCGTAATATCTATAATATTGACGATAATATTTTTGTCGAAGACGGCAAGTTACGACAGTAAGAGAAGAAAGTACAATAAGAAAACGGATAAGTTAGACACGTCAATGTATGCAGGGAGTTATCTGGGCATAGCAATGACAATATGGACAGCGATAGCAAGCGTACTGATAGGTTTGGCAGTAATAAGTTTTGTAATGATGCTTGTAGCCAAGAGCAGATGTAACAAGGCGGAAGAGAAATACGAAGAAAGTCTAACGGAGTACGAAGAAAAGAAGAAAGAAGAAGAGAAAGAAAATCTTCGTATGATGTTTATGGGAATGCAAGGAATGAACGGCGGTAATATGGGGCAAGGCGGTTATGTAGTGCAGCAAGGCTTGGGTATAGACGATATGAGAGGACTGATTTCCGAGACAGTAACGGCACTCTTACCAGGCGTTCAGCAAATGTTGCCGCAACAAGCGTCGACAAATGACGAACTTGTGCAAAAACTACTAGAGAAGACGGCAAAGAATGAAGATTCGATACAAAAACTAATTAAGAAGATATCAGAACAGCCAGTGGAGAGAGCCGTCGAAAAAGAAGTAACTGCAATTGAGACAAATGACGAAACTATTCAAAGAATAATCGACACTCAAGAGAAATTTATGGAGCGTTCGCAAAAACAAGACGAGACAATAAGTCAACTTATGGAAAGATTGATCGAATTGTCAGCGACTTCAAAAGGTGAGCCACAAGTCGTCGAAAAGGTAATCGAGAAAGAAGTGCCTGTAGAGAAGATAGTGGAAAAAGTCGTCGAGGTACCTGTAGAGAAAATAGTCGAAGTGCCGGTCGAGGTCGAGAAAATCGTCGAAAAGGAAGTTGTCAAGGAAGTACCTGTAGAAAAGGTCGTAGAGAAAGTAGTGGAGAAACAAGTCAAAGTGACCGCGACTGCAAAGCCGAAAGCAGAGAAAGCGCCTAGACTTACGCTTGACGAAGCGTACGCATTGCTAAGCAAAGAGCAAAAGAAATACTTCGACGGATTGAGAGACTACGC
>WSNH01000105.1 GCA_013316135.1 Clostridia bacterium | reverse complement strand
TTGAAGTCAAGCAATAAAATATTATTTTTTCTAATTTTAAAACAAACCGATAGAGATTTATCGACTTTGTTCTTTGCTGCCAAAGCAATGCGTATCGGAAAAAATAATGCGCTGTCATTTAGACCGTAGACAAGAAATCTTAGCAGTATAATAAAGAAAGACTTATTTGCTACGCTTGAGACAAATAAGCGAAGCCGAAGCGATGAGTTTGAAGCGGAAGTAAAACATTCAACTAGTTATTTATATAATAATTATTATATCCATAATTATAAAGCAAAAATTTAAATAATTTGTATCAAAACTATTGACATTCCATATAATTGTAGTATAATTAAATTAGCAGTCAAGATAGGAGAGTGCTAACAGACTTTTAACTTGATTGCCAAATAGGTGGAAAATGAACGACAAACTTACCGATAGAAAGAAAAAAGTTTTGCAAGCATTGGTAGACAGTTATATAACTTCGGTAGAGCCAATCTCTTCTTCGGATATTCAAAAGAGATATTTGCCGGAAGTGTCCACTGCCACGATAAGGAGCGAATTGTCGCATCTTGAGGAAATGGGGTATCTTATTCAGCCGCACGTCAGCGCAGGAAGAGTGCCGTCCTCAAAAGCATATAGGTATTATGTAGACAATTTTATAATTGACGATGATATAGACTTAGACGCAATGAAAGAATATGTGGCTCGCAAATACGACAGCGTTGCGGAGATAGTCAAGAATGGAGCAAAGATAGTCAGTGACGTCACCAATTACACTTCTTTGCTTATGATTTCCAACAGTGACACTTTGACGATAAAGGACGTCAAGTTGGTAGATATGTACGACGGTACGGCGCTCGTGCTTATCATTACTGACAGCGGTGTCATAAAAGACAAAGAAATCCAACTTCCCACGTCGGAAGACAACTATATAGAATCCGCCAACTCTCTGCTTGGCAAATGTTTTGCAGGCAAGACGCTTTCGCAGATACTTTCCACGCACGTGGATTTGGATAGCGAACTCAATGCGTTCAAGCAGATATTTGAAGACGTAATAGACTTGCTCGGCGAGTACAAAAAGAGCAGAGACGGTCAACTTTACGTTGAGGGAGCAAATAAGATATTTGATTATCCCGAGTCAAAGAATTATGACAATGTCAAGAATTTTATGACGATAGTGGGTAAGAAAGACAAACTCAAAGAACTTATGAGCGACGAAGGCAATATAGAATTTTCAATAAAGATTGGCGCAGAAGAGGGCGAAGGTTTGGACAATATGGCGCTTGTCAGCGCAAAATACCACGTCAAGGGCAAAGAAGTGGGACAACTGGGCGTAATAGGTCCGGAGAGAATGGATTATAAAAGAGTGCTTACTGTGTTGAAACACTTGGGCAAACTTATAGATAAATTAGACGATTAAGAGGAGGAGAGAACATTGAAATTCAAAAAGGGGCAACCTGAAAACGGCGAAGAATTTAGCGAAGCAGTCAACGAAGAAGAGGTATTGGAGTTCAATCCCAACGTTCCG
Organism: Clostridia bacterium; assembly: GCA_013316135.1. Classification (GTDB taxonomy): domain Bacteria; phylum Bacillota; class Clostridia; order Christensenellales; family UBA3700; genus RACS-045. The sequence continues at coordinate 3,608 of WSNH01000105.1, read as the reverse complement.
CTTGAAGAAGCGCAACAAGACCAAGTCTCAAGCGGAAATACAAAATATGACGAACTTTACGCGCAATACGTCAGGTTGCAAGCCGACTTTGATAATTTTAGAAAGCGTAACTCCTCTACGGCAAGCGTTATGTACGCAAGCGGTATCAACGATATTCTTGTTGAGGTATTGCCGGTCATAGATTATTTGGATATGGCTATAGAAGCGCAAAAGGACGAAGAACAACGCAAGGGTATCGAACTCGTCAAGAATGCTTTTATGGACGTAATCACAAAAAGAGGCGTCAAAGAAATGGGCGCAGTCGGCGAAGTATTCGACCCAAATATACACGAAGCGGTATTCAAAGTGCAAGACGAGCAAAATGCAGGCAAGATAGTCGACATAGTCAAGAAGGGCTATGCAAAAGATGACAAGATATTAAGACACGCAATGGTGGTCGTTGCGGAGTAAAACAGCAAAACTCAAGCCATAGGCTTGACATTATAAAGAAAAACTTTTTAAGGAGATATAAAGTATTATGAGCAAAATTATCGGTATAGACCTCGGTACTACCAACTCTTGCGTTGCCATTATGGAAGGCGGCGAAGCAGTAGTTATTCCAAATCCCGAAGGCGCAAGAACTACGCCGTCGGTAGTAGGCTTTACAAAAGACGGAGAGCGTCTCGTCGGTCAAACGGCAAAAAGACAGGCAGTTGCCAATGCAAACAGAACTGTTTCTTCAATCAAGAGACATATGGGTAGCGACTATAGGGTAAAAATTGATGAAAAGTCATACAGCCCTCAAGAAATAAGCGCAATGATCCTGACCAAACTCAAGCAGGATGCAGAAGCATATATCGGAGAAAAGGTCACGCAGGCGGTTATTACCGTACCGGCATACTTTACAGATTCCCAAAGACAGGCTACTAAGGACGCCGGTAAGATTGCAGGACTCGAAGTCTTGAGAATCATCAACGAGCCTACGGCGGCTGCGCTTGCATACGGTCTTGACAAGGGCGATAGCAAGGGACAAAAGGTATTGATTTACGACCTTGGCGGCGGTACTTTCGACGTATCTATCCTCGAGATCGACGGCGGCGTATTTGAAGTGCTTGCAACCAATGGCGACAATATGCTCGGCGGCGACGATTTCGACAAGAAGATTATGGATTATATCACAAGCGACTTCAAGGCAAAAGAGGGCATTGACCTTACTAAAGACGCCGCAACTATGCACAGAATTAAGGAAGCGGCAGAAAAGGCAAAGATCGAACTTTCCGGTATGACCAAGACTGCAATAAATATTCCTTATATCACTATGGTAGACGGCGTGCCTAAACACGTAGATATGGAACTCACCAAGGCAAAATTCGATTCTTTGACGAGCGACCTTGTAGAAAAAACGCTTATTCCGCTCAAGAAGGCTCTTTCGGACGCAGGATTGACGTCAAAAGATCTTGCAAAAATCATTCTCGTAGGCGGTTCTACAAGAATACCGGCAGTAGTAGACGCAGTTCGCAAAATTACGGGCAAAGAACCGTTTAAGGGTATCAACCCCGACGAGTGCGTAGCGCTTGGCGCTGCAATACAAGGCGGCGTACTTGCAGGCGACGTAAAAGACGTAGTTCTTTTGGACGTAACCCCGCTTTCGCTTGGTATCGAGACTATGGGCGGAGTATTTACAAAACTCATAGAGCGTAATACCACGATACCTACATCCAAATCGCAGGTATTCTCAACGGCAGCCAACAATCAAACAGCAGTAGACATTAGAGTTCTTCAAGGCGAGAGATCTATGGCAAACGACAATAAAGAACTCGGAAGATTCCAACTCGACGGCATTCCGCCGGCACCGAGAGGTATTCCGCAAATCGAAGTTACCTTTGACATCGACGCAAACGGTATCGTCAATGTTACGGCGGTAGACAAGGGCACAGGTAAGAAGCAGTCTGTCACTATCACTTCTTCCACCAATCTTTCCGAAGATCAAATCGACGCCGCAGTTAAAGAGGCGGAGAAGTATGCTGAAGAAGACAAGAAGCGCAAAGATCTCGTAGACGCAAAGAACGATGCAGACCAGATGATTTACGCTACCGAAAAGGCATTGGAAGAGAGCGCTGACAAGTTGACCGAAGAAGAAAAGACCACTTTGAAAGAAGCCGTAGAAAAGGCAAAGAAAGATCTTGCAGACGCAAATGACGCGGAGACCGTAAGAAACATAACCGACGAAATGACCAAGTCAAACGCTCCGATCTTTACAAGACTTTATCAAATGGCTCAAGAAGAGGCAACCAAAAACTCCGACGAAGGCGGCGACGGAGCAGTAGACCCCGACGATATTATTATCGACAACTAATTATCAATCAAATATATAATTATGCCACCGACCTTACGGGGTCAGTGGCATAGTTGCGAAAAAGGAAAATATGGCAAAAGACTTATACGAAATATTGGGCGTATCCAAGACGGCAAGCGACGATGAGATAAAGAAAGCTTATCGCAAACTTGCTATAACTTTGCACCCTGACAGATTTGCTAATGCGACTGACAAAGAAAAGAAAGATGCAGAAGATAAGTTCAAGGAAATCAACAAGGCTTACGAAGTGCTTGGCGACAAAGAAAAGAGGGCAAATTACGACAAGTACGGCACTGAAGACGGCTCGCAAGGCTTTGGCGGCGCAGGCGGTTTTGAGGGCGGTTTTGGAGGATTTGAAGATATACTTTCTTCTTTCTTCAATGGAAGCGGCGGTTTTGGCAGACGTAATCCCAACGAGCCAAAGCAGGGCGAAGATATTCACGTCAAAATCAATTTGACTTTTGAAGAGGCTTACAACGGCGTAACCAAGACTATTAGACTCAATAGAGACGAGCCTTGCTCAACCTGTAAAGGCACGGGCGCAAAGGACGCTTCGTCAATAAGAGTTTGTCCATACTGCAAGGGTACCGGTACCGTCCGCAAAAACCAACAGACGCTTTTTGGTCAGCAGGTCGTGCAGACTATGTGTACTAATTGCGGCGGCAAAGGCAGAATTATCAGTGAAAAATGCGTTACTTGCCGAGGCAACGGATATACTCGTAAAGAAGCCAACGTCAAAGTCAATGTTCCTGCAGGCGTGGACAACGGCGTATCTATGACCTTAAGAGGCGAGGGGCACAACGGACAAAACGGCGGAGCAAAGGGCAATCTCGTAATTGCGGTAGGCGTGATGCCAAGCGACAAGTTCAGGAGAGTAGGCAACGATCTCTATATGGATTTGCCGATAGGTTTTTACGATGTTGCGTGCGGTTGCGAAATCAATATTGACACTATGAAAGGCGAAGCAAAGTGCAAGATACCGGAGGCTACGCAGGCCGGCACTAAGATAAGGCTTAAAGGCTACGGTATGAAAGTTTTGCAAAAAGACGCTTTTGGAGATTTATACGTAGTAGTCAAGGTCGAAACGCCAAAGGGCTTGAGTTCTAAGCAACTCAAACTTCTCAAAGCTTTTGAAGACAGCCTGTCGGATTCGCAATATCCTCAACTCAAAAAGTGCAAGAAAGGCGGATTTTTCAGCAAGTAGTTTGGCTCGAATGAAGGCTAGGCAAATTTAAAATGCCTTTTTTCTGCCAAACGAGTAATCGAATATCAC
>WSNH01000104.1 GCA_013316135.1 Clostridia bacterium | reverse complement strand
CGTACTCCCCAGAATTCATATTTCCGGCTGCCCCTCTTCCTGCTCGGCACACCAGATTGCACCCCTGGGATTTCGTGGCGGCGTAAAACAGACTCCAGACGGTCCGAAACCTGCATTTGCCGTATTTGAAAACGGATGTGAACTTCAGGACGAAGAGGCTTTTGGAGAGTTGTATAGACAGACTTCAAGGCAGGTTTTTGCATATTTGTTGACAATAGTTGACGAATATCACACCGCAGAAGACCTCACGCAAGATACTTATATAAAAATAAGAAAGGGTGTTGGCAATTATCAGAGTGGTAACGCTTTTGCTTGGATAATGCAAATAGCAAAGAATGCCGCGTTGTCCGACAAAAGAAAAAATTCGCGGATAACGTCTACTGATTTTGAGAGAGGATATGTGAAAGAACAGAGTTATACTCACGATTTTGACGGAATACCTATACTCGAGATAATTAGGACTAGGTTTGACGATATTGACTCCAAAATTCTTCTTATGCACCTGTCGGCTGGATATAAACACAGAGAGATTGCCTCGCAGTTGAAGATACCGTTGGGAACGGTGCTGTGGAGATACAACAAAGCCATAAAAAACTTGCAGAAAATAATAAAGGAGGAGTACGGACAATGAAAAGAAAAGAGATAAAACAACTTTTGAACAGACAGTTGGACGAAATCGCGCCCGCAATATCCGATAAAGTAAAACGTACTCCGTTGAAAACAGTCGTGGACAAAAATTTACAGGATAGACCTGTTAAGAAGCCGGGAACAAGAATTGCTTTCCCCAAGTGGGCTTACGCCGTTGCGTGCGTCGCGGTAGTAGTAGTTATTGCAATGTCTTGCGGTTTATATTACGGACTTAAGCCGTCGGGAGAGAATGGCGCTCCGCAGACTGTATGCTATATCGTCGATATAAATCCCAGTATCGTGATTACGGCTGATAAAAACGGAAAGGTCACTCATATATCTTCGCAAAATCAAGACGGAGACGTCGTCTTGTCAAGTAGCGCGTTTGACAATTACGTCAATATGAGCGTGGATGAGTGTGTCAACGCAATTATTGAGCAATCTGCAAAATTAGGTTATATAGATTGCAATTCAAAGGATAATAAGGTTACGCTTACGCTCGTCGGCGACGACGCAAGCAATGCCGTTTCCATTGACTCGATTGCCGATAAAGCTCAAAATTTTTTGAGAAAACTCAACGTGTTCGGAGTGATAGATACATCGGTGTCCGACGTTAAGAGTTACGTGCAGTCTAAAGGCTGGGAATATACGTCGTCAAGTTTGGACGCATATATGGACAATATTATTTTGCAGAGCAAATATGTGCTTGGCGCGGAATATTGCGGCGACTTTGGCAAAGAAGCGGAGAAATATCTCGGGCAATATTATCAAGATATTGTCGAGAAAAAGATGCTTCTTGAAAGATTGGGCGCAAAACTCGGCGATATTAAAGACGTGGACGGTAATGACGTCAATTATTGGATATATAAAATGCTTGAAGGCACTTTCCTTGCGCCAAAATTATCTGATAGCGCGAAGACGGCAGTCAAGGAATGCGACGAGATTGTCGCAAGTCTAAATTCTTTCGGCATAGACGTGAGCAGTAGCGCGCAATACGGATACTATGTTGCAAAATACGCTATAGCCGAAGAGGTTGGCAAGTTTTTTGACGAAGTAAAGAATTTTATTTACGACAGCGAGTTTTTCAATATGTTTTTATCTATTGTAGACGACGAGGACAGACAGAAGTTTGAAGTTTTGCAAAATCAATTGAATGGCTATTACAACGACGTAGTCGTATTACTTGATAGCCGGTTCAAAGATAGAATAGAGAAGTATTCGCCTATTTTCAATAATAGACCGACGATATCCGATAAGGAATACGACGAGTTTTTGCAAGGAATATTAAAATAGACTTTCCCAACATTTTATCCCCCATATAAGCCAAGCGGCTCAAGAGCCGCTTGGCATTTATATTGCGAGTTATACTTTTATCCTATGGATAAACTTGACTTTGCGTCTAAAAATGTTATATATTATTTAAGGTTGAAAGCAATAGGCAGTAACGTATCGTAAATTATATTATTTGTCATATTGCAGGATTTTGTTATGCATACACAAGAAAGATTAAAGACAATGGGTGAAAAACTCAAAAATATCGTGCTTCCCGTCGTTGCTTACGGCGGTGTTGCGGGAATTCTCTCCGGCTTTTTGGTTGGGGTATTCAACTTTGTCGCGCGGTATTTGGTCGAAGTGTCCGGAAAGATATACCAAAGCGTGATTACTCATTTATGGGCAATACCTATCTTTTTCCTTGGACTGGCGGCGCTTGCAATGCTTATGGCGCTGTTGCATAGGCATATCCCCAATGTGCGAGGCAGCGGTATTCCCAACGTAGAGGGCAGTGTGCGCGGCGTGCTGTCTTTTAAGTGGCTGAGGACTTTATTTGGCACTCTCGTCGGTTCATTTATCAGTTTTTTTGCAGGGCTTCCTTTGGGTAGTGAAGGTCCCAGCGTTCAACTCAGCGCAATGTCCGCGCAAGGCGTAACGGAAATAATGAAAGCCAAACTTACTTGGCGCAGGTACATAATAGCAGGCGGAGCGGGCGCAGGTATAGCCGTTGCGTTCAACGCGCCGCTCGCAGGCATAATATTTGCAATGGAGGAGTGTCACAAGCGCATAACGCCTATGATACTTCTATGCGCGTCCTCGTCTGTTATTTCAGGTACCGCCACGTATAGATTGCTTGGTATGGCTATCAAAGATTCCAAGTGGTCAAGCACTTCTATGCTCTTTGATATCAACGGACTTGAGCCTTTTGGCGACTTCAAACAAATGAGTTCTGTAGGCGAATTTGCAGGAGTGCTCGGCATACTTATAGGTATAGGCATAGTCATAGGCGCGCTTGCGATACTTTTCAACTTTTTGTTGATACGTTCGCAAAAAATTCTAGATAAACACGTCAAAAAGTTCCCTTATTGGGCTAGGCTTTTGGTTGCGTTTTTGCTTACGGGCGCGCTTGGACTTATATTCACAAAATGTTTTGATGAAGACGGATACGCTTTTCTCAATACCGGCGGACATTCTCTGATAGATTTGCTTTGTCACAGCGGAATGAAATATTCGTTCTTTATGCTTTTGGGCGTACTTATTTTGAGAATGATACTTTTGTTGGTATGCTACAATTCGGGAGCGACAGGCGGATTGTTTATACCTATGCTTGCAATTGGCTCGTTGCTTGGCGCAATGTTGGGTACGTTGTTTGTCAAAATGGGTATGGATTCTATGTATTTCCCTGCCGTAATAGTAATATCTATGACTACGTTTTTTGGGGCAAGCGTACGCGCGCCTATTACGGCAATCGTGCTTGTAGTAGAGTTGTCGGGATATCAATCCGACTTCTTGCCTGTTGCGATATCCATATTCACGGCGTATCTCGTTGCGGAAATACTCGGAAATACTCCTATTTACGACAGTATGGTAGACAGGCTTGTTGAGCAGACGGCGGGCAACGTAATCAAAAAAGATTTTGTTATCGCAGTGGAAAAAGGCACTTTTGCCGTAGGAAGACAAATCAAAGATATTATGTGGCCGGCAGGCGCGCTTATTACGCAAGTCGTCAGAGAAAACGGCGAAAGTCTTATCCCTGACGGTAAGACGGAGTTGCAGGCGGGAGATAAACTTACCATAGCGGTAGAGAGCGTCGATTTCAATGAGACAGAGGAGTTTATATCTTATCTTGTAGAGAAAAATAAGTCAAAAGTCAACTTAGATGCTGACGCCCGTCGGGAAGACAAAGCGCAGAGCGTCGAAAAAATTTCCGACAATGCCGATCTGGATCAGGATATGTCAAAACAAGATACCGTAGGCGGAGATAGCCGCGAAAAGCAGGATGGAGAGAATGAAGAATGAGTGTATTGACAATAAAAGGACTTACGCATATATTTGATTCAAAGACGCTGTTCAACGACGCGGATCTGAGCGTCAACAACGGCGAACATATAGGAGTCGTCGGACTTAACGGAGCAGGCAAGTCTACTTTTATGAATATTATTACCGGCAAACTTACGCAGGACGCCGGTGAAATCAAATGGCTCAACGGCATTAGGTGGGGCTATCTCGACCAGCACGCCGATATTGACAGAAGTCAAAGCGTTATGGAGTATTTGCAAGGTTCGTTTGACCATTTATATCAACTCAATGAGAGACTTGAGAAGTTGTATGCAGATATGGCAACCGAAGAGGATATGGACAAACTCGACAGAATGGTCAACAAGTCGGCGTCTATGCAAGAGCAACTCGATGAGAGCGGCTTTTACGATCTTGATTCCAAGATAAAAAAAGTTGCCAACGGATTGGGAGTAAACAACTTCGGTTACGACACGATAGTAGGCAATCTCAGCGGCGGACAGAGAGCAAAACTTATGCTATCCAAGTTGTTGCTTGAAGAACTTGACGTGATGTTGCTTGACGAGCCTACCAACTTCCTGGATTTAGAGCAAATAGAGTGGCTCCGCAAATATCTTGACGGCTTTAAGGGTACGTTTATACTCATATCTCACGACACGGCGTTTCTCAACAGTGTATGTAAGATAATAGTCAATATCGAAAACGGTATGATAAAGAAGTATTGGGGCAACTATGACGAGTTTATGCTCCAACACGAGCAAAATGCAAAGCAATACGCAGAAAGTTATGAGCGTCAACAGAGAGAAATCAAAAAGATGGAAGATTATATCGCTCGCAACAAGGCGAGGGCGGCGACGGCAGGTATGGCAAATAGCCGCAAAAAGATGCTCGATAGAATAGACGTAATGCAAAAACCCATATCGTTTGAAAAGCCGACTTTCTCATTTCCGTATACTTTATTGGTGACAAAACACTTGCTTGAAGTCAAGAATCTGCAAGTAGGATACGACGGCAAAGCAATACTTCCTCCTATATCTTTTGAAATGGAATCAACGACCAAATTGTGGCTTCGTGGTACCAACGGACTTGGAAAGACGACGATACTCAAAACTATTATGAAGAGACTGCCGGCAATAGGCGGATCTTTCAACTTCAATATTAACAGCAAAATCAATTATATAGAGCAAGATTTGCAGTTCCGCTCTAAGG
>WSNH01000103.1 GCA_013316135.1 Clostridia bacterium | reverse complement strand
AAGCAGAGAAACTGAATTTATTACGCCTCCGGTGAGGTGCTTGCGCAAATGCATACAAAAAGACGGAGCCGTCAATGGGTTTTGTTTTTTATCTCCGTCAAGATGTATTCTTGGATTGTTGGCATTGCAAGATACCGTAAGAAGCCTATTTTGTCCCATACCTCTGATATTGAGACAAAGAGATGTTTGCTCGCCGGAGCAAAATACGAATTACCGCCTCAAAGTAAACTTTTACCTACTCAAAGCAAAGAAATAACTAAAATTTTGAAAGATTATAACGGCGGCGATTTGGCAAAATTTCTCATATCAAACGTGTCGGGACTTGCTCTCGTTACCGCAAGGCAGATACTGCTAGAAAGCGGCGTCTCTCCTACGGCTTCGCACCTTAAATACGAAGAAATCAAAAGTATTATCAATACTCTTCTAGAGTATTGCGATATAGTCAATTCACCAAAGTACTCCCCTTGCGCGCTGCTAAACGAAAGCGTAGGCGGAGATTTTTTTGTAACTAAATATATTGAATTTGAAGGACTGCAATCTACTGACAGCCTCAACCAAGCCGTCGTTCTTTGCACGGTAGAAAAGGATAAGCGCGAACGAAGACAGGACAAGACAAAATACCTTCAAAAAGCATTTACTGCTCAAAGAAAAAAACTTCTCTCTAAACTTGAAAAGGATAAAAACAAACTGCAAGAGTGCGAACGCACCGAAGAAATGAAAAAAATGGGAGATTTAATCTTATCCAACGCTTGGGCAATAAAAAAGGGAGATAAGATAGCCAAAGTGATAGATTACTTCGACGAAAATTCCCCCACTGTGGAAATATTTCTTGACGAGAGACTAACGCCTCAACAAAACTCGCAAGCATACTACAAAAAGTATGCAAAACTAAAACGCACCTATACCGCCGTAACGGAACAACTTGATAAACTCACGCAAGAGTTAGAATACCTTGAGACAATTGCGCCGTCCTTAGAGTTGTGTTCGACAAACGACGAAATTGCAGAACTAGAAGACGAATTGGCGGCTATCGGCGCGCTTAAGAAAATTCGCAAGGAAAAGAGAAAGACAAAACCTTCTCAACCTATAGCGTACGAAATCGACGAATTTGTCGTACTCGTCGGCAAAAACAACTTACAAAACGACAAACTTACTTTCAAAGTTGCCAACGGCGGGGATCTGTGGATTCACACCAAAGACGCGCGCGGAAGCCACGTAATAGTATTTGCCGAAGCGAGGGAAATACCAGACGTTGTTACGCAGATTGCTTGCGAAATAGCGGCATTTTATTCGCTTGGCAAAAAAGACGGCGGAAGTAAGATTCCCTGCGATTACACTCCACGACGCAATTTAAAAAGCATATGAGAAGACAAAGAATAAGTATCAAATCGGCGGTTTTAGAAAAGGACACGTACCATATAAAGTATTGGTGAATGCGTATGGAGTCGGCGTGTTTTTCGATGACGCTTTGGATATTATTTTGCCTCAAGAATATGGCAAGGTGCTTGAGCAGGAAAAGGAACTTGATCCGGTAGATACCCCTGAAGTAGGTATCAATGCGATAAGCGACGCGACGCTTGAGTTTACGTTGACTGTGCAATGTAAGCCTGACTTTACGCTTGGAAAATATACCGGATTGGAGATTGCAAGAGACAAAGTCGAAGTGAGCGAAGAAGAAGTGCAGGCGGAGATCAATGCAAAACTCGAAGAGGCAGGCGCGTGGATTCCGGTCGTGGACAGAGCCGCTCAAAACGGAGATCAAGTTTTGATTGACTATAGCGGCAGTGTAGACGGCGTTAAGTTCGATGGCGGTACGGCAGAGAAGCAGACTCTTACGCTCGGCAGCGGTATGTTTATTCCCGGTTTTGAAGAACAGGTTGTGGGTATGAACATAGGAGATCAAAAGGACGTCAACGTGACATTCCCGGAAGAATATCACGAGAAATCTTTGGCAGGCAAGCAAGCGGTATTTGCAGTCAAGTTGCACGAAATCAATATTAAAGACGTCCCGACTCTTGACGACGAAAGCGTAAAAGATATTTCCGAGTTTGACACTGTTGAAGAATATAAAGCAAGCGTAAAGAGTAAGATAGAAGAGAAAAAGAACGCAGAGGCTGATTCAAAACTCGAAAACGATCTTATTCAAAAGATTGCCGACGACAGCAAAGTGGAAATTCCTCAATGTATGATCGAACAACAAATAGACGATATGATCCAAGAGTTTGAGCAAAGATTGCAATATCAAGGACTCAATGCCAAGGATTATTATAAATACACGGGTATGACCCAAGAGAAGTTGAGAGAGAATTATAAGGAAATGGCAGAGAAAAACGTCAAGTTGAGATTGACTCTCGAGGCGCTTCTCAAGGCGGTTCAAGTGCCGGTATCAGATGAGGAGATTGACGAAAAGATTGCAGATATGGCAAATCAAGCAGGTAAGACTTTTGAGGAATATAAGGGATATATCAACGAGCAATACAGAGAGTATTTGAGAAGAGACCTCGTCACAAGCAAACTCTTTGAGTATCTCAAAAACAACAATACAATCAAATAATTGACAAAATATCGTTCTATAGGCGGTAATATTATCAAAAAATCAAGTTAATAATTAAATGTAGACTTGGACAGAGTATTAAGTAAGTCCGACGTTTATAATTGGTCGGACTTATATTCAAAATATAATTTGGAGGGCAGAAATATGAAGGCAACTTTAGTGCCAAACGTAATTGATAGGACAGAGAATGGCGAAAGAGCGTATGATATTTATTCCAGACTTTTGGAGGACAGAATAGTATTTATCACCGGAGAAATTAACGACGCGCTGGCAAACACGGTCGTGGCTCAACTCATATATCTTGAGGCAAAAGACTCAACGAAAGATATAAGTCTGTATATAAATAGCCCCGGCGGTAGCGTTACGGCAGGTATGGCTATCTACGACACGATGAATTATATTAAGTGCGACGTTAGCACGATTTGTATAGGTATGGCTGCGTCAATGGGAGCGTTCTTGCTTTCTTCCGGCGCAAAAGGCAAGAGATTTGTATTGCCAAACAGCGAAGTTATGATACATCAACCGCTCGGCGGAGCAAGCGGACAGGCGACTGAAATTCAAATTATGGCTCAGCACATACAAAAAACGAAAGAAAAACTTACCAAAATACTTTCAAAAAACAGCGGACAGCCTTTTGAAAAGGTGCTTGCAGACTGCGAGAGAGATAATTATATGTCTGCCGAAGAGGCGCTTGAATATGGTCTTGTCGACAAAATTTTTTATGAGAGGGGTTGAGTTTGGAAACTAAAAGAAAATGTATGCTTTGCGGCAGGGCGCTATATGAAGACGTAGATTTTATTATCCCCGGCGCAGATCCTAACTCGGGTATTTGTTATGACTGTGTGGCTACCTGTGTAAATTTGATAAAGAAAGAGAGCCTAAATCTCGATTTAAAAGAGAAAGAAGAGAACTCAAAAGAACTCAATTTGCTCAAGCCGCACGAAATCAAGGCAAAACTAGATGAGTATATCATTGGTCAAGATAATGCAAAAAAAGTGCTTTCTGTGGCTGTATATAATCACTATAAGAGAATAAATTGTAAAGATAGCGAAGTTGAGTTGGATAAGAGTAATATTCTTATGCTCGGACCTACCGGCAGCGGAAAGACCTTGCTTGCAAAGACGCTTGCAAGAATACTCAACGTGCCTTTTGCCGTCGCCGACGCGACGACATTGACGGAGGCAGGATACGTCGGAGAAGACGTTGAAAATATCTTGCTCAAACTTATTCAAGCGGCGGATTACGATATAGAAAAGGCTCAACTGGGCATTATATATATCGACGAAATAGACAAACTTGCAAGCAAGGGTGAAAATATGTCTATCACAAGAGACGTGTCGGGCGAGGGCGTGCAACAGGCGCTTTTGAAAATAATAGAAAGCACTTTGGCAAGCGTACCTCCGCAAGGCGGAAGGAAACACCCGCAGCAAGAGTGTATACAGATTGATACGACCAATATTTTATTTATATGCGGAGGCGCATTTGTAGGGCTGGACAAAATCATCGACAAGAGATTGGACGGTTCGTCGTTGGGATTCGGAGCAAAAGTTCGCGATAATAAGAAAGTCAGTTACGGCGAACTTATAAGCGATATTAAGCCTGACGATCTTATTAAATTCGGACTTATTCCCGAATTTGTTGGTAGAATACCTATTGTAGTAGGACTTGACGCTTTGGATGAAAACGCGCTTGTCAAGATACTTACCGAACCTAAGAACGCAGTGATAAGACAGTATAAAAAGTTGTTTGAAATAGACGGCGTGCAGGTTGAGTTTGATGACGACTCGCTCGTGGAGGTGGCGAAAATGGCAATCAAACTTAAGACCGGCGCAAGAGGCTTGAGATCGGTGCTTGAGAGCATTATGTTGGAACTTATGTACGATGTGCCTACAGACAAGACGATACAAAAAGTTGTGATAACGAAGGGCGTCGTCACCGGCGAGTGTAAGCCGACAATTATAAGAGTATAATTCATTGAATACGAATAATATTTTTTATTATTCGTATTCTTTAAAAGAGAGAAAGTTGCAATTTTTAGATTGCGTCTTGAGTTTTGACAAAGGAGAAAATATGCCGGAAATATCAAAAATGACTATCCTGCCGCTTAAAGAAGAAGTCGCATTGCCCAATTGTACAAAAAAATTGGATATAGTAAATAGGTTCAACGCATTAAATTTAAAGTCTGCGCATAAAGAAGGCGCACAGGTATTTGCCGTCAAAATTAAGGATGGGAAAAAGTTTGTTGACGAAGAAAGCGTGTTTGAATACGGAGTGATCTGCAACGTAAAGGAATATAGAGACAAAATAGATTATTCTACCGTTGTTTTAGAGGGAGTTGTTCGCGCAAGGTTGATAGATATTGTCGACAGGGATGATAGAGCAACTTGGGTCACAGTCAAAGAAGATAAGGGCGCGCCGTTTGACGAGTCTTTTAAAGATAATCTTTATAGAGGTCTGCTGTATAAAGACGTAAAAAATCTTGAGAAGTTAGGCGGAGCGATACCGCAGGCTGTATGGCTTGCTTTTGAGAGGATGCAGGATACGTGCGATATAATGGATATAATTGCAGACTGCATTGGAGATATTGATAGACAGGCTTATATTGACA
>WSNH01000102.1 GCA_013316135.1 Clostridia bacterium | reverse complement strand
TTTATATATTGATACTTAAGCGGCGTTTTTCATTGAAGTAGAACCGATTCCGGACGTAAAGCCGCTGTTGTTGACATTGCCGCTATTTATTGCGCCGTCGCCTCCCAAGTCTGACGGTGATTTTGTCAGAGTGGCTTGACATTGCGAAGAGTCGGAATCTGTGTAATATCCGTGTCCGATTGCCGTAACTATTATGCGGTATCCGCCGTCTTCTGCAATGTTGCTGTCATACTCAATGCCATACAGTTCTTTTAAATCGTCAAAGTTGATGCTGTATCCAACGCTTCCGTCAGTTAGGATAGAGGTTCTGCCTATTTCAATTATCTTGTCGTCGTTGATTAGAAGTTGCACAAGATATTCGTATCCGTTTTGCACGCCTTGCCAACTTGCGTGGATTGCTGCTGATTTAGATTCTTCGTTTCCGTCGTCTTCGCTTATGGTTGCGGTAATAGTGTCTTCGTCGACTGCCGTGAGTTTTTCAGTCGTGGAATGCGCAATCATTGAGATAGGCGAGTCTTTTATATTTGAGTTTTTCGTATTGATCGCCTTTACTCTCACGGAGTGATCGCCTACTTTGTTGACGTATTGCGAAATTTCCGCGTAGAACTTATTGCCGTCTTCATTAAGAGTGAGATTGGTGATTTCTTTGTTGTCGATGAAAATCTTGTATGCATTTGCATCCGGTACTTTAGTAAACTCAAAGAAAGTCTTTGTTGTCTCGTCTTCGGTTTTTGTATATACGCGAAGTCCGGTGGGCATATTAAGCGTGATAATATAGTCGTATTTTACCGAAATAGAATCGCCGTTTACATACATCGTCGTAGATCCGATTTCCTCAAAGTTTAGATCGTCGGAGTAGTTGCCCTCAGGAATAACCGTGATGGTATAACTCTTGCCCGGTGTCGAAACGTATTGCGTTATGTCAAATTCCGGGTCGTCGGAAGTGTTCTTTTCCCAGCGCAAAATTACATCGTTTTCAGCTACGCCGTCACTAATTATGAATTGATATGACTTTGCATACTTTACTTTAGCGGCTTTGCAATAAATTCTGTTTTCTCTCTCTTCGATAATTATATCTATTGGTTGAGCCAACTTTTCGACATATATTACGTTTTCGCAACCCGTCATATTATGAGTGGCGTTGAGGTCTCTAAAGATTATTAGATTTTTGACGTTTTGATACGTCGGGCAGGTGTGACCTTCTTGCATTATTACTTGTTTGCCGCCTATGACGGTATTTGAAATATTTCCTGCGACAGTGGCGGTAGAGTCACCGTCAAGTTGCAAAGTAGCAACTGTGCTATCGCTCTTAACCGTCAGGTTGCTGGCTACCAAAGAAACGGTATTTGATATTTTTACTCCGCTTTCTACGATAGTATTGGGGCAGTTCAAAACGCTGATTTGGCTGGTAGACTTCGCGTCTATTATATTGCCTGCAAATACTACTTTATTTGCGTTTATTTCTGCGTCGATTATATTTGTTTCGCCGCCTTCAAAGTTGTAAACCGTAAATGATTTTGCCGTTGCTCTCAAGGTTTCGCAAGATACGTTTGCCAAGAGTACGACGTCCAAATTCGGGGCGTTTATTTCTATAACGCCTGCTTTGAGGTTTGACTTTTTGTGAGTGACAAATTCTTTACCTTTTCTGGTACCGATATACAGCGTTCCTGATTTTTCTGACGTAATCTTTAATGCTCCGGACACGTTCAATGTGTGTTTGTTGAGATCAACGCTATAGATATTATTGTCGTCAAAAGTCAAGTTTTCGCAAGAGATATTGTTGTCAAGCACATAGAAATACTTGTCAAGTCCGCCTTGTTTGCTTGCAACGAAATCGTCTGCGTTTTTGACGAATATTCTCGGCGCGTGGAAGAATACTATAGGCAGTATGATTGCTAAGAGCACTCCCACGAGACATACGCTTGCAACTATGGCTATTATGCCTTTTTTGCCCAACTTTTTCTTTTGTCCGATGGGTTTGTCTTTCTTTTCTTTTTTATCGGATTTATCTTTTTTGTCCTGGTTTTCTTCTTTCTTATCGGAAGAATTGTCTTGGGCGGCTTCTTCTGAGTTGTCTACTTGGTCAGTTGCGCTTGACGGTAAAAGATTTTCTCCGTGCAAGAACTCTTCCATAAGTTCTTCGCCGGTGGAGAAGAAGAGTCCCGCTTCTTTTGCGGTTTCTTCGCTATACGGCGCTCCAATAGCTGGATTTTGATCTTCGCCTGCTTTGTGAGCGTAGATTACAAACGGCACGGGATCGCTCGTGTGCGTCTTAAGCGAGAGCGGGGTGGGGTGGTCCGGGGCTATAAGTATCTTGTAGTCCTCATTCATAAGGTCAAGTTGTTCTTTGACGTACTTGACTACTATGCTGTCTATAAGTTCGATGGATTTGACCTTGTTGTCAGCGTCACCTTGGTGTCCGCATTCGTCGGGAGCCTCCATATGGATATATACATAGTCGTATCCGTCTTTAATAGCCTCTATAGCAGCCTCGGCTTTTCCTTGGAAGTTGGTCTTGTACGTACCGGTCGCGCCGTCTACGTTGATGACTTTCATCTGCGCGCCTGTTCCGATACCTTTTATCAAGTCGACAGCCGATATGACTGCGCCCTTGATGCCGTACTTTTCTTCAAACGGAGTGAGTTGAGGGCGTGTGCCTTCTCCCCAAAGCCAAATACTGTTGGCAGGCTTGAGACCTTGAGCAATGCGCTTTTGATTCACGGGATGATCTTTGAGCAGATTGTATGAATCCGTCATTATGTCCAAAAAGATATCGCCATACTCGCCTTTGGGAAGATATTGCGCAATCTTTTTGTCGGAAATATCGTGCGGAGGAGTGAAGTCCGTGCCAGTCTCGGCATTGTGCGCAACGAGACAGTGGCGGTAACTTATGCCGGTGTAAAAATCAATATATTCGTCTCCGAGATTTTGTTGGAGAAATTCTATCAACTGCTTTGCTTCTTCAGTAGAAATTTCTCCCGCGGAATAATCAAGCATAGTCTTGTCGGCATAATTCTCTTCGTCGGAGAGTGTGACAAGATTGCATCTGATAGCCACGTCGCTGTCTTTGAGGTCAATGCCAATAGAGAGCGCTTCGAGTGGGGAACGCCCCGTATAATACTTATCGGGCGCATAACCCATCATAGAGAGGTTTGCCACATCGCTGCCCGGCTTCATACCGTCGGGTACTGTCTTGACAAGTCCCAATTTGCCTCTCTTACACAAGTCGTCTATGTTTGGTTTGTCTGCTACTTCAAGAGGTGTGTGACCTCCCAGAGCGTTTGAAGGGTAATCGGCCCAGCCGTCGCCCAAAATTACCACATACTTCATATTTTCACCTATATAAGAATGCGTAACGCTACGCATAATTTATTCACAGTTTATTATATTATATATAATATCCATTGTCAATTGTTTTATGACTAAGTTTATTTAAAGTAACTAAGCGCGATTTATTATATTTATTAGACCTCTTTTAAGTTGGAGGTAACATTTGAAAGCGGTATAGTTCAAAATCTTCCTACTGCGTAGCAACAATACAACTTTACCCAATATAAAACAATAAACTGAAGACGGCTCATTTAAGAGCCGTCTTTGTATCATCCGAGTATGTTTTTATCGTCTTTTTCACAAGGCACTTTGCAGGGGTATTTACCGGTAAAACAGCCTTTGCAGAAAGTGACTTTTGAATCGGGCGCAATCTTGTCGACAGTCTTTACGTCGAGGAAAGCAAGCGAGTCTGCGCCAATCTTTTGTCTCAACTCTTCCATAGTATAGTTGTTGCAGGCAAGATCCTTTCTCGACGGAATATCCGTGCCGAAGAAGCAGGGATATATAAACGGTGGAGAGGAAATCCTCACGTGCACCTCTTTAGCGCCGGATCTCTTGAGAAGTTTGATTATATTTGCCAAAGTAGTGCCTCTGACGATTGAGTCGTCGACCATAACCAGTCTTTTGCCTTCGACATTGCTCTTCAAAGTATTGAGTTTAAGCGCAACGCTACGTTCTCTCATTGCTTGCGTTGGCTGAATAAAAGTTCTGCCGATATATCTGTTTTTGATAAGCCCCACACCGTAAGGAATACCGCTTTGATGCGAATATCCTATTGCTGCCGGAAGACCGCTGTCAGGTACGCCTATTACGAGATCTGCGTCGGCAGGAGCGATTTTTGCAAGCATTTTGCCTGCGTTCATTCTTGCTTCGTTGACGCCTTGACCGTCGATTACGCTGTCGGGTCTTGCGGTGTAGATATGCTCGAATATGCAAAGCCCGCCGCTGTGTCCGCAATATTTCTCATTGGACTCAATTCCTTCTTCTGTGACAATGACAATTTCGCCGGGGCGAACGTCTCTTTCAAAGGTGGCTCCTATTGTCTCAAACGCGCAACTTTCGCTTGCAAATATTACGTTGTCTTGCAGTTTGCCCATACAAAGGGGGCGTATGCCGAATTTATCTCTTACGGCAATGAGTTTTCTCGGGCTCATTATGAGGAGAGAAAATGCGCCTTGCAACATAGGGAATACCTTTTCTACAGCCTCCTCAATACTCTTTGATTTTAGTCTTTGAATGGCAATCAAATACGATATGACCTCGCTGTCGCTCGTCGTGTGGAATATTGCGCCTTTAGCTTCGAGTTTGTCCCTCAACTCCTTGGCGTTGGTTATATTTCCGTTATGAGAAACGGTGAGGTTGCCTTTTGCATATTTTACGCTTATAGGTTGAGCGTTTTCCGGAGTATTGTTGCCCGTGGTGGAATATCTTACGTGTCCTATAGCAATTTCGCCGTTCAATTTTGCAAGAATAGAATCGTTGAAAACTTCGCTTACGAGTCCCATATTTTTGACAAGGGTGATCTCTCTGTCGTTATTCACGGCAATACCTGCCGCCTCTTGACCTCTGTGTTGCAGCGCGAACAGTCCAAAGTAGACTTGTTGCGCAATGTTGCCAAGACGAGATTTATCGTATATACCGAATACGCCGCACTCATCCTTGATATTTTCTGACATATTGTACCTACCTTTTTTGATTTATTTCAAAATCAATTTTATTATAGCAAATTTCATTTGCATAATCAAATACTTGATATAAAAAATTCTTGATTTTTTTCAACAAATTTTTGGAAATTTCTCGCGCGCGTAGATATATAAATAATTTATCAATTATTATTATGATACATAG
>WSNH01000101.1 GCA_013316135.1 Clostridia bacterium | reverse complement strand
GTCAAAAATTTAACGATTATTAATAAGTCTTAATTATATAATCACGTTATTATAAAATCTTACTGCAAAAAAATTAAAAAAATATTAAATTAGATATTATGAAATATCCCAAAATAAAATTTATTGGTGTAGAATAAAGTAGAATATTGTTAACATTATATTACGCGTAATAGTTAGCGCGCGTATAGAATCTCGGAAGGAAGTGGAAATATGAGAAGGTGGAGTAAATTTATATTGGCGATTATGCTTGTCACAATTGCGTTGAGCATTTTTGTTGCCTGTAGCGTAAAAGAAAAGGAGTTGTCATTGACTTTTGTCAGCGACGAAGAGCAGTACGCTACGACTATAGGCATTGAGCAGGCAAAAGAGATTTTGGCAAGTCAACCGACGAGAGAGGGCTATGTCTTCAAAGGTTGGTATCTTGACAAGGGCAGTTGGACGCAGGAAGTTGCAAGCGCCAACGTAGAAGAGATCGCAAAGGATAATAAGACGATTAGCGTATACGCTTATTGGGTGGAAATCGTCAATAAGATAACTGTGTCGTTCCGCGATTACAACGGCGGTATTTTGCTTGAAAAAGATTACGAGCGCACAGATGACCAACTAGCAAAAGATATTGCAAGTTTGCGCCCCTCCAAACGTCCCGACGACGATAAATATACATATACTTTTGACAAATGGGATTGCAATACCGACGATTTGACTCAAGGATATTTTCTTGCGACACCCATATATACGAGCGAGTATAGGTTTTTCGAATTTAATTATTTTGTTGACGGCGAGTTGATCTACACAGATCGCGTTAGATACGGCGAAAACGCCGACGCTAATTTGCTTGCAAAACCTCAAAAACCGTCTACCGAAAAATATGATTACGTATTTACCGGTTGGGAAGGAAATTTCAATAATATTACTCAAGACACAGCCGTTTACGCCAAATTTCAAGAAAATATTAAGAAATTTGACGTAACATTCAATTTCGGCAACAACAAAAGCGTGACTCGCAAAGTCAATTATGGCGCTGATGCAATTGCTCCAAGTGCGACAGAACTGGTCAAGCCAAGCACTGCGCAAAATACTTACACTTTTGTAGGTTGGGATAATTCTTTTGCGAATATTAAACAAAATACTGTGGTCAATGCAAAATACGTTGAGCAAGTTAGAATGTATGACGTAAGATTTTTCGTGGACAGCAAATGTATCAAATATCTCAATGTGCCTTACGGATCGAGCGTTGAACCGCCATCTCAACCAATTAAAGATTTGGACGACGGTTTTACTTATGAATTTATTGGATGGGACGTGGCTTTTGACAATGTCGTATCCAATCTTGACGTGCACGCAAGATTTAACAAGGTGTCGCATACTTATACCGTAGATTATGTAAATTGGGATGGAAGTTTGCTTTTCAGCGAAAAGGTTGAAAGCGGAGAAGCGTCGACTTATTTAGGTGATACGCCTAGCCGTCAGTCCAACGATAAGTATGATTATATCTTTGACGGATGGACGGACGAAGATAAATTGAGCGCGATTGCTCGCAATATGACGGTGCAGGCAAAATTCAAACAACAAATCAAGACTTTTAGCGTAACGTTTAACTATGGCGACGGCAAGCAGTCTGTTTTGCAGAGTATTGAATACGGCTCGGATTTGACTAATTCCAATCTTGTGCCTACGGACGTGGCTAAGGCGCCGACGGCTCAATATGAATATGACTTCATTGGTTGGGACGGTACTTTTGACAATATCACTTCAAATACTGTGATAAATGCAAGATATAATCAAAGCGTGAGAAGTTATACTGTCAAATTCTTTGTCGACGATACCTGCGTCAAGTCGGTAAGCGCGCTTTATGGCGCAAGCGTAGACGCTCCGTCGCAGCCCGTCAAGGTTTTGAACGACGGCTTTACTTACAAATTTGTCGGTTGGGATAAAGGTTTTGACAATATCGTAGAAAGCATTGAGGTGAACGCTGTGTTTGACAAGATTGCCAATACGTATACCGTGCAGTATGTCAACTGGGACGGAACATTGCTATATACAGACAGTGTAGAGAGCGGATGCAAGTCGACATATGTAGGAGATACGCCTACGCGTGAGTCTAATGACAAGTTTACCTATGAATTTATAGGTTGGACAAATACCGATATGCTTGACAATGTAACGCAAAGTTTTGCTGCGCAAGCAGAGTTTGCAGAAGTTGTGAGAACCTATACTGTTACGTTCAATTACGGTCACGGTTTGAAAAAGGTGATCGAGAATATACCTTACGGCACGGATTTGACCGACACAACGGACATCCCTACAGAAACCGATAAAGAATCAACAAAACAATATGATTATACGTTTATTGATTGGGATAAATACTTTGGATATATCTCCACCGATATGCAAATCAACGCAATCTATAAAGAGACTTTGAGAAAGTATATCGTCACATTCACCAACAATGGCAGCGCCGTCAATACTCAAGAAGTTGAGTACGGAAAATGTCCTATAACGCCGACGGAAATGATTTTCAAGAACGACACAGTTCAGTGGAAGTATACTTTCCTCGGTTGGCAAGTTGCGGAAAACGACGTCGTTGACAGCGAGGATGATTTTGTCGGCGTAAATCCAAATGAGAGCGCGGTCGAAGACGCAATCACTTATACGGCAATTTATTTGAGAAATATACAAAGATATACAGTTAAATTTTTCAACGAAGAGGATAAGAAATCACTTATTGGCGAAATCACCGTTGATTACGGTACCGACGTAATAGAAAGTGCGCTTGCGCCTGTTCCTGTTAAGGAATCTACGCCAAAGTTTGATTATATATTTAGCAGTTGGAGCAGAGATTTGACGTTTGTCGACGCAAATATCGAGGTATACGCAAACTATGACGCAAATGTAAGATCTTATAAAGTAATCTTTATGAACGGCGAAGACGTATATGAGGAATTTACTGTTGAGTATGGTTCGGCGTCGCCGAAGCCGGAAATAGATCCGACAAAACAGTCGACTGTTCAGTATGATTTTATTTTCATCGGATGGGACGGTTTGATGAATTACGTCGAAGGCGAAACCGTTGTCAATGCCAACTATCGCAATGATTTGAGGTACTATAAGGTAACGTACTTCAACCTTGCTACTTATGAACTTATCTCCACTGTGGAAATGGGTTATGGCTCTTCAATAAATATTACGATATCAAGAGATGGTTATGACTTTGACTCTTGGTATAGAGATCCTAATTGCAATACCGTATTCGATATGCAAAATGAATTTGTCGACGGTACTATGATGCTGTTTGGCAATACAGTAATGCAAGGAATTATATTCAACGACAACAATGAGATTACAGGCTATGAGGGCACTCAACCTAATCTTGTAATTCCTATCGCGGCAAACGGCAGAAAGGTCAGCACGATTAAGAAAAAAGCATTTGCAAATAACGAAGTAATAGGTAGCGTATATATTCCTAATACAATTACTAAGGTTGAAGCAAACGCTTTTTCGGGATTGGTTCTAACCGAATCAGGCGGAATATATATCCAGTCCGAAAAGAAATGGTACGGTACGCCAAGCGGTTGGGATCAGTTCTGGAATAGAAACGACAGCGCGTTGGCTTGGGAGTGGAATGAAAGCGATAGACCCGTTACCTACGGTGTAGACGGACTCTATACTGTGGGAGACTTCCAGTACATTCTCATTGCAGACGGCAATACTGCAATTGTTGACAAATTTATCAACAACAACACTGCAAAGGCTTATATAACAGACCAACTTGAGCATAAGAAGGCATTCTTTACACAAGACGTGGAGACTGATAAGACGGGCGTAACGTTTGATATCTACGATATTGACTACGAAACGAATATTTACAGCATTACGCAAGTTGCAGTATCTGCATTTGAGGGCTGCTCAAACGTTGCGACTGTATTCATTCCGGATACTATTTCAAAAGTTGGCAACTATGCGTTTAGCGGAGTAACGGCAAATATCTATATACAAAGGAAAAAACCTGCACTAGGCGAAGTTCCAAGCGGCTGGGGATTGTATTGGAACTCTAACCGCAGCGGGCAGGAAGGCTCGAGAACGCTTTATTGGGGCGTAATAGATATGGATAGAGTGGGCGTATTCAGCTATATCTTTATGGCAGACGGCACAGCGATTGCAGTAGAGTACAACGGAAGTACATCTGTGACGAGCGTAGACGTGCCGGGTAGCGTAGTATTTGGGAATATCACTTATGCCGTGACGGAACTTGGAGACGAATTGCTTGCAAATATGGCTGTGCTAAATACCGTGACTCTCAACGAAGGACTTAAAAAGATAAATAGTAAAGTCTTCTATATGGATCTTATGCTTTCATCAGTGACATTGCCTTCGACGCTTGAAGAGATTGGAAGTCAAGCATTTGTGGCTTGTATGTCGCTTAATGAGATTTATATTCCTGCCAACGTATCCAAAATCGGCTCGCTTGCATTTATCGGAATTGATAATTTGACGATATATTGCGGCGTTAAAAAGACGGTCATAGGCACTGCTCCTACCGGATATGCTTTAGGTTGGAACACCAAGATTGGATTTAGAGATCTTGGAGATCTTGATATGTCAAATATTTTGGGCAGTATCGGCACTATATTGGGTAAGTTTACTCAAACTCACGAAACCATTTGGAATGTTGCGGCTTTGTATGTCGATACGGTAAAAGAGACTGGTAGAGAAACCAAATTCAAGTATGTTCTATTCAACGACAATACGGCGAAAGTAATTTCGTCGAGCAATACGATTCTCAACGTCGAATCGTATACAATACCTGAGACTATCTCTTACAATGATACGACTTATACTGTTACGGCTATCGGAGCGGGAGCATTTGCAGGCAACACCACTATTAAGAATTTGATTATTCCGTCGACAGTGACGAGTATCGAAGAAAACGCTTTCCAAGGCTGTTCTAAATTGACTATCAAGACAGCGCATATATCAAAGCCCAGCGGTTGGAATAACAACTTTAATCCGGACGGCAGACCTGTTGATTACGGCTATAGTGCAAGCGTAGAGACAGGGGCAACGGAAGAAGCGGAATAGTTTGACGTAGTTTTACTGCATTTTAAAAGAGGAGCATACTAAGCGTATGCTTCTCTTTGTTTTAACAAAATATAATAAATATGTTTTTTGATACATATAATAT
>WSNH01000100.1 GCA_013316135.1 Clostridia bacterium | reverse complement strand
TATTTATGTCGCCTCAACCATAGCGGAGAGGCGACATAAATAAAATCAAAATTTCTGCTTGACTCGAGATAAGATTCTCTAAAACAAACTCCCCTCTCGTTTGACGAGAAGGGATATCTCAAATAATAAAATAACGAATTTTTTCGTCGTACTTTACGTACGACGACTCAAATTAAGTGCTGTATTGGCGTTTTAAATTTGCCTAAACTACCTTAGATCAAACCTCATTTAACTTCTTGACAAGTTCGTCCACGTCTACGCCGTGCACCATAGCGGCTTCTTCAATAGTTTCGCCTCTCGCCATTGCGCAGCCGAAACAATGCATTCCGATACTCAATAGAGTCTCTGCAATAGCCTCGCTGTTTTCTTGTTGCAACGCTTCTGCGATTAGCATATCTTTTGTTATTGCCATAAATGCGCCTCCAAATTATTTAATATAAGATATTATATAATATTATAGCCCTGTTGGCTATCGTTTTAAACTAAATATTTGACAAATAGCCATACCAACACGCCTGCGACCGCAAGTACCGACAGCGCAATAGCGCCGATTTTGATACTCGACTTGGGATATTTTCCGACGACTCTACCAGACCTGCCATTGACAATGCACTCGAAATTTTTCTTAGCGTAGTGATAATTGAATATCCATATCGGAACAAGCACGTATTTGTAAGTTCTGTCAGAATACATACAGTTCATATTGACATAATCCACTACGTCTGCTCTATATCTCGACACTATTTGCTGGCGCAACGACGCCTTGATCAAACTCTTGGCGTCTTCCCAACTTTCGTCCAAACTTTTGTCATACCGCTCGGCGCTGTAACCGCTGATAAACTGTTGATGATATTCAAAAGAATTATCAGTGTCAAAGCCTCCTAGTTTTCTAAGGTTTTGCTGTGTAATGGATTTGCTTGCTTCCACTTGCAAATCGTTGAAAAAATCATTGACGTGACCGCTTGCGGTATACCATCTCGTCCTCGTCTCAGTTCTTCTATTTTTTCCGCTACCTACAGTAACGGTATAATGCTGTCCGTATCTTATAGTATAATCGCAATCCGCCGTCGCGTCAAACGTAAATAGCGGAATGTAAACGCCCCTTGCAGGTTGACGCTTCGCTTCTTTTTTGAGTTTGTTGGGTGCAAGTTTTTTGCTCTTAAGCCAATTTTCATAGACAATTGGCACTTGCGCTTTAGTTATTTTAAACGGCAAGATACCGTTGGGCTGAAGCCCGCCTATTTCGTCCGTATCGACGATATTGCTAGCATTGCAAAAAGGGCAACTTGACACCACTTCATAGTCTGGCAAAACGGATATTGCGCCGCAAGACTTACACTTAACGCTCTTAACTCCGCCCCACTTAACAAAGCCTTGCTCAACGCCTTCGTTGTAAGGCAATTCCTGAGCCATTCCCACTTCTTGAGTATCGACAGTGGTATTGCAGTAATCGCATTTCATCTTTTTGCTTTCCGGATCGTAATACAAGAAGTTGCCGCATCCGGGGCATTTAAATATTTGACTATTTAAAGACTCATCTTGAGCCTGCGTATTATTTTGTTGCATACATTCCCTTTATAATCAATTGAAATTACTATAAAAATTTTGTTTAGTCTACTTTTGGAGCATTCCACAATCAGGACAGAACTTTTGTCCCGCCTTGAGTACTTTTCCGCACTCTTTGCATCTGATTTCGTCCACTCTTGCTCCGCATTCGGGACAGAACTTGACTTTTTCTCCCACCTCTATTCCGCAAGACGGACAAATTTTCTTGGGCGGAATCATATTATTGCCGCACTCGGGGCAGAACTTGCTGTTGCTGGGTACGCTAGCGTGACACTTAGGACACACCACGGAATCGTCATACTGCACCTTCTCCTCGACTTGCTTTTCCTCCGGCGCGTTGGATACAGAAGACATAGTATCGACAAACATCTTGCCCATACTTAAGCCTGCGCCCATACCGACGCCCATTCCGCTCATACCGCCGGGATTCTTGGCGGCGCTCTTCATTGCCTCTATGCTCTCCATCTGCGTATATTCTCTCATCGCGCCTTTCATCACGCCGACGTTAGTGCGCTTGTCGAGCATTTTTTCCACGTCTTCCGGCAACGACAAATTCTCAATTACAAGAGACTTTATCTCGATACCTATTTTGTCAAATTCATCGGCTAGTTTTGCCTTTGCCATTTCTGCCAAATCGTCATAATGCATTGCCAAATCCAATGCGGGTATATTTGACTCGGCAATTACGTTGGACAATGTAGAAGTGATAATCTTCTTAAAATACTCGTCGACATTGCGTACAGTAAAACTACTCATAGAGCCTATGAGTTCTCTCAAAGCGTTTGTAGGCGTGCCTACGGCAAACGAATATACGCCAAAACCTCTCACTCTCACGACGCCGTAATCTTGGTCTCTCATCATTATGGGATTTGACGTACCCCATTTCATATTCAAGAATTGCTTTGTTGATATAAAGTATACGTCGCCGGTATAAGGGCTTTCCCAAAGAGTCTTCCAATGATAAAGTTGTGTCAACAACGGAAAGTTGCGAATATCGTTGAGTTGATAAGTGCCGGGTCCAAATACATCGGCAAGTTTGCCCTCTTGAATAAAGAGAGCCTTCTGTCCTTCTCTTACTACAAGCGTAGACTTGCGCATTATCTCTTCTTTTCTCTCAAGCGGGTATTTGTATATGATATCGTTGACGTTATCGCTCTCCCACTGAATTACTTTTCTAAATTGATTTTTTAAAAATCCCATTTTTGTCTCCTTTTATTACGCGATTTAGTCCTGCCAACATATATCTTAAAAGTGCTATTAGAAGCGTCACCGCGTTTGATTATATATTATATTTTAATATCATTATACATTATATGTCAAGAGGCAATTATTGTAGATTTTACAAAAAATCACGTGATAATACTAAATAATACATTCTTCAACTTCGCCGCAATTATATCAATATCCCGACTGTATCCAAATAATCTCTAAGTTGCATTATGTCATATCCCTAACGTATCCGACATAAAATCTTGTATGAAAAATAAAATAATATCCATTATAAGTATCGCAATCATAGTATGTTCTTTGTTTGTCGTCGCCGTATCTTGCAAAAATATTTCCGAACCTGTCACGACGTATAACATTTGGCTCGACGTATCAGACGACACCACCGTGGTATGCTCGCAAAAAGTCGATGTCGTCAACAACTACGGCGCTCCAATAGAAGAATTGAAATTCAACATATACGCCAATGCTTTCGACAAACAAAAACCTTTGCCTTGCACGCAGGAAGAACAGAGCGACTTTTATCCCGAAGGCATAAGTTACGGTGAATTTTCGCTAAAAAGCGTATACGGAGACATCAAAGAATACGACTTTGATTTTGAAAGTAATATCCTTTCCATTCTACTCAACGCCCCTCTTCAAGTCAACGAAAAAATAAGCATAGATATGCAATATACATTGTCACTTCCACACACCAACGGACGGTACGGTTTTAATGAAAAAGGCATATCTTTGACAGGCTTTTATCCTATGCTGTGCGCATTCGTAGACGGAGAGTGGTTTTACGACGAATACTCTCCCCTAGGCGATCCATACTTCTCCGACGCGGCCAATTACGAGGTGACTTTCAATCTTCCGAGCGGATGGAATTACGTGTCAAGCGGAAAAAGTAAACAAAGCGAAGATAACGGCGAAACGATTGTGACGGCGAGCGCGAAAAATATCCGTGATTTTGCCTTAATACTTTCGCCTACGCTTACCAAAAGCGTAAGTAAATACGACGGCGTAGAGATAAGTTATTTGGGCGATAAAACAAATACGCTTGAATACGCGCAAAAAGCGCTGGAGGTATACGGCTCAATTTTCGGCAAATACGCATATGATACTCTCGCCATTGCCGATATGCCTTTCGTAGCAGGCGGTATGGAATACGGCGCGCTGTGCGTCATCAACGCCTCTCTGGGCGGCGCGACTTACGAAGAGGTCGTAGCGCACGAAATTGCTCATCAATGGTGGTACGGCGCAGTAGGCAGCAATAACCTTATAGACGCTTGGCAAGACGAAGGTCTGACGAGTTACGCGACGTATCTGTATTTCGTAAACACCGGCAACGTAGATTACTCTTCTCTTATGCTCTCCGACGCTTACTCTCAATTCCATAGATTTATTGATATTCAAAACTCTGTCGGAGAATCTGCTAAAGGCGTGCTAGGCGGAAAGTTGACAGACTTTCCAAGCAATTATTATTACACCAATGTCACATACAACAAATCTTTGATAATGTGGAAATACCTGCAAGATATGTTAGGTAAAGACGCGCTGCTCAAAGCCTTGCAAGAATACTATGCAACTTATAAATTCTCAATCGCTACGCCTGATGATCTTTACTTCTGTCTAGACAACGCATCTGCAAACGCAAGCGCGCTTATGAAGAATTGGGTTGCAAGCATATAATATGCTTTTGCCATAAAATGCCAAAAATATCGGCGTATACTTCTCGCATTAGTGTACACAATACTAATGTAATCGCTTGAAGGTTACAAAAAACAGGAGGAGATTATGGCAAGAAATTCACAACAAAGCAATGGTACAAACTCTCAAAAGAGTAAGTCCAATAGCGCCAAAAAGTCTCAAACAAAAAGTTGCTCTAATTGCGGTTGTTCTTCTAAAGAACAGTAATGACCGCTTTAGAGCATTGGCGTAGGCATATGTCTTATAACTTACCTCGCCAAGGCGAACCAAGGGTATTTTATTTACAATTCTAAATATCCTTTGTCCGCCAAAATTGCAAAAAGGTCACGGAGAAATCCGCGACCTTTCTGTGTAACGAATCATTTGCCCTTAAATTCGCCACAAGTATACACTAACTCCAAAGGAGGAGTTAACAAAGATAAAATCAAGTAGTTTTCTTCTTGACAAATTTATTATACAAGAAGTTATCTTCTTGTGTCAAGCATATCGCATAAAATATTTTATAATTATATTATGAACATAGGCGAAGTCATAAAAGAATTGAGAATAGAAAAAGACTTATCTCAACAAAAACTTGCAGAAGCAATCGGCGTAAGCCAAAAGGCTATCGACTATTGGGAACGCGGTATCAACGAACCCAAAGCAAGTTATATCACTCGTCTTGCGGATTTTTTTGAGGTGTCCGCCGATTTTCTTTTGGGAAGAGAGTAAAGGAGTTATTTTCGCCAACTGCAAATTATATTATATACTCATAAAAAATATTTGTCAGGTAGCGTATTGAATTAAGTCTCCGTATGCTCTACAATCAAATAAGTTATGTTTCACATTAACATAATTATCTAATTCAACAAACATCCCTATCAAATTTTTTATCTCTAACCTAAAAACACAACGTTTTCGGATTCTCCATATCCGGAGATATAT
>WSNH01000099.1 GCA_013316135.1 Clostridia bacterium | reverse complement strand
GGTTACGGACAACGTATACGGCAAGTCGGTGACGGATTCCTGTCTGGGTTGGGAAAAGAGCGAGGTCCGTAACCTTTTGGTTGCCGTCCTCAATATAAGACTCTATCAGCATACCTCTGACAATTTGCTTTATATCGCCGTTGTAATGCATATTATTGACAATCTCGTGAGCGATTCTTATCTGCTCGACATAATTCTTGCCGGAATTAGAATGGTTGGTGTCTATTATTATCGCAGGATTTTTAAGTCCTTGCGCCTTATACATTTCGCTGAACTTAACTATGTCTTCGTAATGATAATTCTGGTGATTGTTGCCGTATACGTCGACGCTGCCGCGAAGTATTGCGTGCGCGTAAGCATTACCCGGCGTCTTTACTTGATAATCTAGATACTTAAATTCATTTGGTATTTGCGCCGCATATATGGAATTAAGCGTTACGCTCATACTTCCGTTCATAGGATTTTTTACGCCGACAGGTACGTCAACGCCGCTTGCGACAAGTCTGTGCTGTTGGTTTTCCGAGGACCGCGCTCCTATTGCAACATATGTCAACAAATCGTCAAGATAATGATAATTTTCAGGATAAAGCATTTCATCTGCGGCGCTCATACCGCTTTCGCTTATTGCCTTGATGTGCATATCCCTTATTGCCAAGATACCCGCTAATATATCAGTGACGTTCTTGTGCGGATCGGGATTGTGAAGAATGCCTTTGTACCCCTCGCCTCTCGTACGAGGTTTGTTGGTATAAATTCTCGGTATTATAAATATCTTTTCCTTAACTTTGTCTGCAACTTTTGCAAGTCTGGCAACATAGTCGCACACTGCGTCTTGGTTGTCTGCCGAACAGGGGCCAATAATAAGCATCATTCTCTTATCTTCGCCAGATATTATCCTCTTTGCAGTCTCGTCCCTGTCATTTTTCAACTTTTGGCATTCAGAAGAGAGATGAGTCTTCTCTTTGACCTGCTCTTCGCTCAATATCTTCCTTACTTTTTCAAACATATCTTTAACCTTATCCCTTTTTCGTATAATTAAAATCGTATACATTTTAATACATAGTTCTTGCCTTGTCAATGTATTATAAAGTTTTGATAAGATAATTCCGCTATGCTACACAATCAAAAGAGCATTGATATTATCGGCTTTGTTTCAGCAATTCATAATTTAAATCGTTGTTTGTAATATTTCAATTACTAAAAATATCATTTAGCGAGAAGTATAGGTATAAGATTCATACTGTAAGAATTTTTTTATACATTCACTTCTCGCCACACAAGTCAAACTACTTCGTAGTCTTGCTCGACGATTGCCATCTTGATTTGTTCCAAAGTCACTTTGTCTTTGTCAAACTCCACGTCGACAATACCTTTGCTACTGTCGGCGGAGACGAAGAAAACTCCGTCCAAGGCGCCTACCGCTTTGTTTACTCTGCTTTCGCAATGGCTACACATCATTCCATTTACTTTAATTTGCATATTTTCTCTCCTTTTTTCCGCCTCTTGATCGGCGGAAAGTTGTTGTTTTTGCTGTGTTATATTTTCATTCAATTCCTTATCTGTTGAAATAATAGGACAACTTGCTCCGTCACAGGAATTATTTATCTTGCCTTTGTCAAATTTGAAGAAGTTAAGTCGCAATGCATTAGCAACGACCGACACCGATGACAAACTCATTGCCAAGCCTCCCAACATTGGACTCATAGTATATCCATTGATCGGATACAAAATCCCGCACGCAATTGGTATGCCTATAATATTATAGATGAATGCCCAAAATAGATTTTGCTTGATATTACGCATTGTTGCCCTCGCAAGCCGCACTCCTCTCACTACTCCCGATATTTGACCGCCGACAATGACCACTTGACCGCTTTCTATTGCAATATCACTTCCGCCGCCCATTGCAATACCGACATTGGCTTTTGCAAGCGCCGGCGCGTCGTTGATTCCGTCGCCCACCATTGCGACCTTTGCGCCCTCGCTGATCAGTCTGTCAATCACTTCGCCTTTTTGTTCCGGCAATACGTTGGCTATTACTTCTCCAATACCTGCGCTTTGAGCAATATGTTCTGCCGACTTTTGATTGTCCCCGCTTAAAAGCACGACGCGCATACCAAGACTTTTTAGTTCGTCAATCGATTCCTTAGTATCCTCTTTAAGAGTATCCGCTACGCCAAGTACTCCGACCGCCTTGCCGTCTATGGCTACCGCGATTATGCTCTTGCCTTGCATAGAATACTCATCTGCTTTTGCTTCTATCTCTTGCGCATTTACGCCGTTGTTGCGCAAAAGCGCCATACTCCCACACAGCACTCGCTTACCTTGAACTTCGCCTTCGAGACCGTATCCCGACAAAACCTTGACATCAGCGCGCAAATCGTTGGGCGCAATACTCTCTATTATTGCCTTGGCAATTGGGTGTTCGCTTACGCTTTCCACTGCTCTGACAATTGCTAGCGTCTGCTCTTCATCTCCCAAGATATATTTATCCGTCAATATAGGACGGCCCGTTGTGATGGTGCCGGTCTTGTCAAGTACAATAGTATTTATACTACCCAGCCTCTCAAGACTTTCGGCATTCTTGAATAAAATGCCACCTTTTGCGCCTCTGCCTATACCTGTAATTATTGCAGTAGGCGTAGCAAGACCCAATGCGCACGGACAAGCAATTACAAGCACGCTGACGAATATTTTTATAGACATCGCAAAACCGTTTGTCGCCCACCATATTATGCCTGCAAGTATAGCAATACTCATTACTGCCGGAACGAATACTCCCGACACTTTGTCTGCAATTCTTGCAATAGGCGCTTTTGAATTTTGCGCGTCTTCCACAAGAGCAATTATTTTTGACAATTTCGTTGCCTCACCGACACTGTCGGCAATAAATTTGATTATGCCATTTCCATTGACGGTACCTCCGAAGACTCTGTCTCCGACGCTTTTATCTACAGGCATACTCTCACCTGTCAACATACTCTCGTTGACGTTACTCTCGCCCTCTATAATAATACCGTCGCAACAAAAACTCTCTCCCGCCTTAACTAATACTTTATCGCCTTTTTTTACTTCTGCGCTGTCAATTTGCGTCCACTCTCCGTTACGCAAAACCGTGGCGTAAGCGGGAGTAAGCATCGTAAGTCCGCGTATTGCATCGCCAGTCTTTTTGAGAGATTTGCTCTCTAAAAACTTGCCAAGAGAGATAATAGCAATGATGACTGCCACGCTTTCAAAATACAGGCTATGTACCTTATGCGCGTCGCCGGTGCATATCAAAATAAAATTAACAAAACTATATACAAACGCAGTAGTTGTGCTTACTGCAACAAGGCTGTCCATATTTGGCTTTGCCTTAAAAAGGTTTTTAAAACCTCTGATATAAAATTGTATCCCCATTATTACCACGGGAATGCACAGCGCAAGTTGAATTATCGTAAATACAATAGGAGAGTCTTCCGCAGATATTACCGACGGATATTTTACTCCCAGCATACCAAGCATTGCGTATGCAAGCAAAAGAAACGACAAAACCAGCATTGCCACCAGTACGCCTACGTTCTGCCCTTTATCCCCTTGATCTATCGCGACAGCCTTATATCCGGCCTTAGTGACGGCGGAAAAAATATCATTCCTGCTCGCAATATCCTCATCATACTCCACAAGCGCAACGCCGCTGGCAAAATTGACATTGCAAGACTTGACGCCGCTTAGTTTAGCAAGGGCCTTTTGGCAAGTGTTGGCGCATACTACGCAAGTCATTCCCTGTATATTAAACTTGACTTTTTTTAACATAGTTCCATCCTTTAATCCCTAGTAATTTACTAGGTTTTCTTAATCTTACCATAATATTACAGCCTTGTCAATAATTTTTGACGACTTTAAACTTTTTATTCCTCTCCTTGCGCTCTGCTCAAAATGCCGCGAGTTTTATCGCCTCGACAATATTCTGTTGACTGTCAATCTTTCCGTCACCTCGACCGCAGCGGAGAGGTCTCTAACAGTTTTTATATAAACCGGGAAGATTCTTCTACTCCGCTCAGAATGACAAAAGCGAGAGATCACTCTCGCTTTCGTATTTTATAACTTTATCCGCTCAAAACAAGTCTCGCCAAACCGCAGAGATTTGTGTGGTTTTTCACCTCAACCGTAGCGTAGAGGTCTAATCCATTTTAAACTTGTTAAGACTTCTCGGCTTCGCTCGAAGTAACATTGTAGAGATTTTTCCACTTCAATGCGTTGCGGTCGAAAAGACATCAAAATTACTTTTTGTTCTTCATCGAGCGTTGCTCCTTCATATACTCCTGATACCTATCAATCTGATCTTCTCTCAAATTGATCATTCTCTTTGCCGTAGCAAAGGCTTGAGCGTCGTCTACGATAAGTTCTGTTTCCTTTACTCTCATTTTTGTTCCTTCATTGCCCGCGTCTCTTCTGATATCCTTTAAGTACTCGTCTTCCATCTTAAAGAGCGCCACTGTCGTATCCTTCTTTATCGTAAGTTTGATCAGCGGATTGACTGACGACTGCCCCAAGAGTATGAAGTATGTCGACTTCTTTTCCTTGCACTTGTCTTTCGTCAGCGCGTATTCTCTTAGGCTGTCAAAGTACTTCTTCTGTTGTTTGGAGAGCATTGCGTACGCTTCGTCTAATGTAAGTCTGGGAGACTTCTCCACCTTCGGCTTTGCAGGAGCGGTTACTTTTACTTCTTTCTCCACTACCTTCTCTACCACCTTTTCTACGGGTACTTCGACTATCTTCTCGACAGGAACTTCCTTGACGACTTCTTTCTCGACAATCTTTTCGACCTCAACTGGTACTTCTACTTTGACCTCTTTCTCTACGACTTTTTCGACTTCGATAGGTACCTCGACGACTTTTTCCACTATCTTTTCGATGGGTACTTCTTTCTCGATTACCTTTTCCACAACTTGCGATTGAACAGAATTTGCAGACATTTCCAAGATCTTTTCCATTAGTTTTTCTTGATTGCGCATCAAATCCTCTTGCGTCTTCATCATCTGTTTTATTGTATCATCATTTACATTTGTCACCGCTACTTCTTTTGCTATTGTTTTTTCACTTGACTGCTCTGCAATTTTCTTCATAAGTTTTTGCATTGTTTCTTCGTTCTTTTCTGTCTTCTCAAGAAGTTTTTGCACAAGCTCGTCATTACTCGACGCCTGTTGAGGCAACATCTGTTGCATTCCAGGTAACATTGCCGTAACCGTCTCGGAGATTAGTCCTCTCATTTCTTCAACGCTTATGCCAGGTTGCGCATACGCATATCCGCCCTGCGGCATTCCCTGTCCCATATTGCCGCCTGCGTTTCCGCCCATCATACTCATAAACATCATCTGCATATTCTCGTCGCGCTTCCTTGCCTCTTCCTCTCTCTTTCTTTCCTCAGCGTCGGCTTTGTTGCGCTCGTACTCGTCTCTTGCGTCTTCCAACTCCTCTTGCGCCTTGTCGTTTAGCGTCTTCTCTA
>WSNH01000098.1 GCA_013316135.1 Clostridia bacterium | reverse complement strand
TACCCAACTTCTTAAACTTCTTTTCTATCAAAGAATTACCGCCGTCTATTACAATAAAATTGTATTCTTTGTTCTCGCATACGCTAACCAAAGCGTCGCAAAGGTGCTTAGAGCCGTATCTGCCGCCCACCATCGTTATGATGGGCAACTCATTGCGGATGTTGAACTGCTTTCTGACATCTTCTTTGCTGCGTTTTATAACCGTAGGGGTCTTCAACGGCATTGATACGACGAATATATTTTTTTCGTCAATTCCTTTGTCTATCAAAGCCGTCTTGCATTTTTGAGTAATGACAAAATATCCGTCGACGTCGTGACTTACGAAATTGTCTTGCAAATCGTAATCTGTGACCAATGCAAAAATCTTGCCGCCTAAGTTGTACTTCTCTCGCGCTATTACTGCTTTATGTATCGAATATTGAGTCGTGCATATCACGTAATCGGCATCGAAACGCATAGATATATTATCAAATTTACGCCACCTTTGGAAAGTCTGAGAATTGGGCTTATACGCCACGATATTTCCCTCGTTGTCCTTGCTACGCGACACTTCCGCAGTAGACAAATTGATGACGACGTTGTTGAGCGCAGGAGCGTGTCTATACGTAAATTTATACAACCATTGATACACTCTAATCAAACAGAAATTGTCGTATTGCCTATCGGGTACAGAGATTACGTCATATTTACCGTCGCTCTCAAAAAAATCTTTGAGCGCCAGCGCCGACGTATCGTATATTTGTGAATAAATAATCAAAACAGTCTTCTTCATCTTGTCTTGCCCCTATACCCTTTTCCTCAAAATATCCAATTCTTGCAATCTCTTGTCCGTAGGTATGAATACCCTTTGCTGAACTATCTTAGCGTCTTCTATCTCTATCATATCACTATCGTACATTTTGTCAATATGCAAAACGTCGTTCCAATACTCAGTCGGCGAAAGAATTTCCAATTCGTCGCCTTTTTTGAACCTATTGCGCATCTCCACTTCAAGCATACCTATGTCTTCTCGATAACCCACGACTTGAGCAATAAATTCATATTCGCACTTGGGTTGCGAAGTATCCAAACACACGTTGTCTTTGCTATCGAAATAAAATCCCGTAGTGTACTCTCTGTGAGAATTTTTGTACAGTTCGTCGGAAAGATAAGCTGGAAGCGCTGAGTCCTTACCGCTCTCATAATATAAATCTATTGCTTTGCGGTATGCGTTTATTACGCTTGCAACGTAATAAGGCGACTTCATTCTTCCCTCAACTTTAAACGAATATACACCGCTGTCGGCAAGTTGTCCGACGTGCGCAAGCATATTGAGATCTTTTGAATTGAGCAAGTACGTCCCCCTCTCCTCCTGACCTATAGTGATAGGACTGCCGCCGCGCTTGGTCTCGACTATCGAGTATTCCCACCTGCACGCCTGCACGCAATCACCCTTATTAGACGACCTGCCAGTCAACGCATTTGAGAGCAAACATCTGCCCGAATAAGCAATGCACATTGCTCCGTGCACAAATGCCTCTATCTCCACGTCGGACGGCAAAAACGCGCGTATCTCTTTGATATCTTCAAGGGAAGTTTCTCTTGCAAGCACGATTCTTTTTACCCCTTGGTCTGCCCAGAATTTAGCGGAATACTTATTGGTGGTATTGGCTTGTGTGGAAAGATGTATCTCAAGTTTTGGCGCAACTTCTTTGCACAATGCAAGTACGCCGGGATCACTGATAATTACAGCGTCCGCGCCTATCTTCTCCAGATTGACAAAATATTCCCTCAAGCCGTCAAAATCCTTGTTATCGGCAAAGACGTTTGCCGCAACATAAATCTTTTTATCTCTTGCGTGCGTATATTCCACAGCCTCTTTAATACCATCGCCGTCAAAATTCTTGGCGTTGGCGCGCAGGCTGAATTTGCTTCCGCCTACGTATACGGCGTCCGCTCCGAAATGCAATGCCGTCTTGAGTTTGCTCATATCGCCCGCAGGCGCTAATAGTTCCACCTTGTTCATAATATTTTCCTTATGTATATCTGCTAATGCCCATATATCGTTCTATTCGTTTAGAATTTTGATATTATATATATTTTTTTCACCTCAAGTTAAGTCAATCACAGCACTTTTATCACCGCAACGCCATTGCCTTCTTCGACAAGCGTCAACTCAAGTTTGTTACTGCTATCTACATACGCCAAAAACTCGCGCATATTCCTTACGATGGTCCTATGCTTGTGAGGCGGATAACTATCTCCTTTGACCAGACCTAGATACAACACGTCGTCGCACATTATCATACCGCCTTTTTTGACGTACGGCAACACCGATTGCAGTTGTCTTTTATACGCCGACTTTGCCGCGTCTATAAATACAAAGTCATAAATTTTTCCTGCCATCACGTCAGATAAAATCTCATCGCTATCGCCGTGATAGACCTTAATCTTGTCGTCGACGCCCAATCTCCGCCAAAGTTCTTTGGCTGTAGAAATGCGCTCTTCGTCTTTTTCGATAGTGTCTATTTTGCAATCTGACGACAATGCCATTATACTTGATGAATAACCTATCGCTGTGCCTATCTCCAATACCCTCTGCGGACGATATTTTTGAAATACGTCCTTGAGGACTTTTTCGCACTCGTCGGAAAGAATCATTACGAATTGCTCTCTTGCCAAGTCGTGAATATCCAAAAGTATTTCTTCCTGCCGGGGGGTCATACTTCGTCTCCGTCGTCGTCTGTCTTGCTGTTTTTGCTATGCTCTATCAAAAGCGGCAAAACCATCGGACGCTGTTTGAGTTTGTTGGAAATCATTCTCTCAAGTTTGCGTCTAACGTTGTTTTTCAAACCGCCTCTACTCTTCTCGTCTTTATAACTCGAAGTGGCAAATACATCGGCTATCGTCAACTTGATCTTCTCAAGAAATTCGTCTTCAAAC
The DNA here is from genome assembly GCA_013316135.1 of Clostridia bacterium. Lineage (GTDB taxonomy): Bacteria > Bacillota > Clostridia > Christensenellales > UBA3700 > RACS-045. The sequence goes on along the minus strand of WSNH01000098.1, from coordinate 2,592 downwards.
ACTACGCCTCTCGATAGAATGTCTATCGCGGTCAATGCCCTGTTCTCTACGTCTATATCCAAAAGCGCAATGAGAACTCCGTCGCTGGAGAGTTGTTTGCGCTCGCGAAGCACCATACTGTCCACACTGCTATCTCCGTCGACGTATACTTCGCCCGCTTCAACGCTGTCGATGTTTTGAATGGATTTCTTCTTAATCGCAATGCGATTGCCTATGTCAACGATTCGGATATTTTCTTTGGGTATGCCTAGCGAAAGCGCCAGTTCCTCGTGCTTTTTGAGATGACGGTATTCGCCGTGCACCGGTATAAAATACTTGGGATTGACGAGTCTAAGCATAAGTTTGAGTTCGTCTTGGCAAGCGTGCCCCGAGACGTGGAGTTGTTCAAGAGAACCATAAAGCACCTTTGCCCCTCTGCGGTATAAGTTGTTGATAAGATTATAGACAGCCTTTTCATTGCCCGGTATAGGCTGAGACGAAATTGCGACGACGTCGTTATCCCCTATGATGACAGCCTTATCTTCTCCGTTTGCCATACGCGTGAGCGCGCTCATAGGCTCGCCTTGCGATCCGGTGGAAATGACGCAAAGTTTGTGAGGTTCAAAGTCCTTGATATCCTCTATGTCTATTACGGTATTGTCCATATATTCCAACATACCGAGTTCTCTGGCGATTTCGGAAATTTTTACCATACTCCTGCCGTCAAACGCTACCTTTCTGCCAACCTTCTCGCATATCCTGATAATCTGCTGAACTCTGTTGACATTGCTTGCAAAAGTCGCAATGATAATTCTCTTGTCGACGTGAGACTCAATAATTCTCTGCAAAGTGACTCCTACTTCTTTCTCGGAAATCGTAGTGCCCCGCTTCTCCACATTTGTGGATTCGCCCAACATAAGCGTCACACCTTTGTTGCCTATGGCGGCAATGCGCGCAAGATCTATGCTCTCTCCGTCAATAGGAGTGTAGTCGATCTTATAATCGCCAGTATGAAAAATAACTCCGCCGGGATAACTTATCGACAACGCAAACGCGCCCAATATAGAGTGCGTCACACTGACAAATTCTACGCTGAATACGCCGATTTTTTTGACGTCTCCGTTCTTGACGGTATGCATCTTGGGCATATCCATCTTCTTTTCGGTCAACTTATGTCTTATCAGCGCAACGGCAAGCGAAGAACCGTAAATAGGAATATTACCGCACTCCGAAAGAAGATGAGGTATTCCTCCAATATGGTCTTCGTGTCCGTGGGTAATAAGTATTCCCTTTACTTTTTCTAAATTCGCCTTAATATACGCAAAATCGGGAATGATTAAATCAATACCCGGCGTGTCGTCGACCGAGGGAAAAGTCGACCCGCAATCTACAATGACTATATCGTCGCCAAACTTGATTGCCGTCATATTCTTCCCTATCTCGCCTACGCCCCCCAAAAATGCAACTTCAAGCTGCTTTGGTTGTTTTCTCACAACTACTCCTTTTGTCTATATAAATACGTCAAACATTGGCGCCAAATATACCAACTTCTTAAAATAATACAAGTATATTATATAATAAAATTAAATGATTGACAAGAAAATAGCCTACGCTTTTTATCGCAATAAAAACTTTTTTGACAAATAATAAAATTTTGTTTGAGGCTAAATATCTAAAACTATGCAAAAAAACTCCCCTCTTATTCAGAAAGAAGGGAGCAACTGAAATTTTGCTTGTAAGATTGTTACAATGTAAGCCAAGTAAGTTCGAAGACGTATAGAAGCATTATTGCCGTGCCTCCCCTCTTGTCAAACTTAAATACTCACGCGGAAATTATTAGGGTGCATACACACATAATGATTTGTCATATAATAATCAGGCAAAGTGCCTATGTCCGACCAAAAACAGTCGGACTCATACGTCCTGATATCTCCGATCAGTTTTGGAAAAATATCATAGGAAAAGTCGCTTCTGCCCTCTGGAATATCCCTGAGAATGCTTTTGTCAAATGCGTATATTCCCATATTTATAAGTCCCGATACGACGAATTTCGGTTTTTCCGCAAAAGAAGTGACGACGCCGTCTTTTTCCTTGACAAGTCCATATCCCCTTGCGTCGGGCATATATCTGACCGCCATACTCACTCGCGACGTGTGTGAATGATGGAAGTTGCAAAATTCCTTCACGTCAATATTACAAAGTCCGTCGGCGGACATTACCAAAAAATCGTCGACTATAAAGTCGCTTGCATTCTTTACTCCGCCTGCCGTGCCCAATGGAACGTCTTCGGCATAATATTTAAGTTTTGCTCCAAAAGCGCTTCCGTCGCCGAAATAATCAATTATCATTTCGGCTTTATATCCCACCGTTACGGCGATATCCCTTACTCCGCCCGCAACAAGATTTTCGATGACGTACTCCATTACCGGTTTGTCTATTATCTTTACGAGCGGCTTTGGCAAAGTATTGGTCAAAGGTCTTAACCTACTTCCCACTCCGCCTGCCATTATAATTGCTTGCATAATTTCCCCCTGTCTTTTGTTTGTTGCTATTAGTCTATGGGAAATTTAGGAAATTATTCAAATCACCCAAAAACTGAAAATATGATAATTT
>WSNH01000097.1 GCA_013316135.1 Clostridia bacterium | reverse complement strand
TTGCGCATATCCGCAGTTGCGGTACTGCGGTAGAATGAAAATAGGAGAAATGCATTTTGGCTCATTTGCCGGTTTTTTGTCTTTTATTCGTAATGCTCCAATAGTATTTCCGTCGCATTTTATAAGATAAAAATACGTGTAAGATTGATTAAACTTTTCTTCGACTTTCTCAAGCGTTTCAGCGCCGGGATTTGTATCAAAGTCTTGATATTTTTCCAAAAGGTAGGCAAATGACGTAACTTGCATTTCCCAGATTTGCTTTGCGTCTTTGACAGTTGCTCTTTTGAGGGAAACGTTGTGTTTTTGAAAAAATATATTCTTAAATTCATCGTTCCACTTTTGAGATTCTTCCCATTGGGGAGAGTGCGCGGAATTTTCAAACCACACGAGTTTTTTAATGGGGGCGTCGAGGTGTTTATACCATTCTTCTGCCAACGCGTATGGACAGTTTTGGTCGTGATGTCCCAGTAAAAGATATATAGGCATTTGCAATTCTTTTGCCGTATTTAAAAAGTCGGGATTTGTACGCGCCAAAGGCTGGTTAGGAGAGTACGACAACCCTCTTATATATTTTATCAGTTCGGAAATGCTGTATTCTTTTAGCATAATGGGAATCTCTTGCAGGAGAAGTTCTTGCCAATAGGGTTTTCTGTTTGCATAAGTAGCGCCTCCTAGTTTGTGTAGAATAGCGCGTTGTTTCATAAGACTTTTTTGATGTTCTTTTGAGTATTTTCCGCCTAATGGAAAACCTATTTCGTATAATTTCTTGATTGACTTTTTATCGTTTATTCTCTTTGCCTCTCGGAAAGCCCAATCGTAAGACAGTTCTTCATTTTTTACATAGTCTACGCATTGTCCTACGCCAACGTACGCCTCGATATCTTGTGGATATTTTTGCGCAAGCCAAACGCCTAATACAGAACCGAAAGAATGTCCCACTATGATTATTTTGTTTTTATGGAATCTATTCTTGAGATATGACACGACATTGTGCGCGTCTTCTACGTAGAGTTCTTTTGTCAGTGTCAAAGTTTTAGCCTCGTGTTTGTCATACGCCAATCCTGCGCCGCGTTGATCCCAGCAGACGAGTGTAAAATCTTTTGCTAGAGTAGACTGATATTTCATTACTTGCGCGCGGTCGGGACTTCCGCAACCGCCGTGTAAAAAAAGTACTATGGGATTATCTTTGTTGCAAGAGCGTATACGCAAATAATACTTGTTTTTATCCCATATTATCGTAGATTTTTCGTCAATCGAATATTTCATAAGTCCTCGCTAACATTATAAGGATTATATCATAATTATATGGAAAAGTAAATATCCCATTGTTGCATTTGCTATTCATTTTTGTTATGATAAAGATATGAAGACAGATTATGATATGATAATTGCCGGAGCAGGTCCCACTGGCGCGACTTGCGCAAAGATTTTGGCGGAGAAAGGGTATTGCGTTTTGGTGATTGAGAAATGCAAGTTGCCGAGATATAAGTCTTGTTCTGGTATGATAATAGCCAAGACGGCAGGACTTGTCAAAGAGTATTTTGGGGTAGAAATTCCAGATATCGTAAAATGTACGCCGTATGACAATTACGGAATGATTTTCGTCAATGACGAGGGAAAAGAATACAAGTTTGAGCAGCGCGGTTTCAATGTATGGCGTAGCAGTTTTGACTATTTTCTTTTGAGCAAGGCAAAAGAGAGCGGAGCAGAAGTAATCGACGGAGTAAGCGTGATAGACTGCCAAAACCTCGATGATTATGTTGAGGTCACTCTTTCAGATAAATATAAAAGTGTCAAGAGAGCAAAATATCTCATAGATTGCGAAGGAGCAATGGGCGCAATCAAGCGTAGTTTGCTTAACTGCAAAAAAAATTATGTCGTCACATATCAGGCTTTTTATGAAGGCAAAATAAATCTTGATCCGCATTATTTCTATGCGTATCTTCAACCTGCGTTTTCTCAATATGACGCTTGGTTTAACGTCAAGGACGGTATGTTGGTGTTTGGAGTAGCCGTAGAGGATATAAGCAAGATTAAAGAATACAACGATAATTTTATAAGATATATGCGGGATAGTTACGGTCTGAGTATTTACAATAAGTTAAAGGAAGAAAAGTGGATTATGCCGCGCATACGTCCCGATTTTCATATTGATTACGGAGTCGGAAGAGTTTTGTTTGCAGGCGAGGTTGCAGGCTTTCTCAATCCAATGGGCGAGGGGATATCTTGCGGGATGGAGAGCGGATATTGCGCAGCAAAGGCGCTTGTAGAAAATTTCCAAGACGCAAAAATGATATTGACAGCATATAAACAAAATTCAATAGAAGTAAAATCCTATATGCAACGACAGTGGAACTTGGTGTCTTTGATGTCAGGCAAGTTTAAGGAAATGACGCTATAATGTCATTTTGTAAAATTTGACAAAAGGCCGACCTTGCGGTCGACCTTCTGCATTAGGGGTTGTATGTATTAGAAAAAGGCTAATTTAATGTCTGTCATATTCTTCAAAGTCTTGACTTTTGCTTAAATTGATTTCGTCAGATTTTTGAAATTTGACAGGTTGATTGACGACGAAGTCTTCATAATATTGGCGTTCCATTTGTTTTATGCTTTTATATTTGACAAAGAACCTTATCATAAGTATGATTCCCGTCAAAATTGAGCCGGCAAACATAATTATTGCTATAATGGAAATTATGCTGTTTACGCTGTCAAACATCATAAAACAAAATGTCAACATCATAGAGACTACGACTGAAGTCGTGATGTATATACGTATATTAAGTTCTCTGAGACGATCCCCATCAAAGTTATTTTCTTCGACAGACACTCCATTCATAAAGCCTTCGATATAGTGCTTTGCTTTTTTCATAGACGAACAACTCAACTTGTAAGTCTTGCCGTTGATGACAATATTCAGATTGCCCCAGTAGGAGCAAGTTACATAACGTCTAGACGCAGTAGACAAACCCGAATAATTTTGCATTACAAATGGCATCCACCCATACTCGTCAATTTCAAGCGCCGAAATTTTGAGATAATAATCTTTGTTTTCTTTTATATACATATCATTGCCAATGAAATATATTAGGGTTTTTTAGCATTATAGTTCTTACTATAGTTATTGTAGCTGCTATGACAAGAAGTACGATAGAGCATATCAGAATACTCCAGTTGTCACATACGCCCTTATCAATATATTGATTGGCAATATTGTTGGCAGCAAGTGGCAGCATCATTACGCCACAGCTCGCACATATTAAAGTGAGCGAGTTAACATGCCAAAGGCCCCTTTAATTGCAACGACGTTATTGTAGTTATTGCCGTATATTGCAAGGGTTTCTTTTTTTACTCTTTCCATAATTTTTCCTTCTATTTCGTTGTTTCCCATCGGATACCTTGTATATTTATTATATCGATATGCTTTTATAAGTTCAATATAGTTTTAAATTTAGTTTTACGCGATTTCTGTAGATTTTACACAAATTTAATCTAATAAAAAACAGCGGAGCAATTTCCCGCTGTTTAGTATATATTATAAATGATTTAAATGTCATTTTGACCTTAGAATAGAAGTGATTCTGAGTTAAGTCAAGAACTCCAAACTTAATATTTATCACATATTCTTTTTTAGTTTGGCTTCGTGCTTTAATCTCAAGTCTTTGGAGAGTATCGTCTTGCGCAGTCTTATACTTTTGGGAGTCACTTCGACGAGTTCGTCGTCGGCGATAAATTCAAGGCATTGCTCAAGCGACATAATCGTCGGGGTAATGAGCTTAAGCGCTTCTTCGCTTCCGCTTGCGCGGTTGTTGGTGAGTTGTTTTTTCTTACATACGTTGACGACCATATCTTCTTCGCGAGAGTTGATACCTACAATCATACCTTCGTATACGTTGACGCCTGCGCCGATAAAAAGATTGCCTCGTTCTTGAGCGTTGAAAAGTCCGTAAGACGTCGTTACGCCGTCTTCCCAAGCGACGAGAGAACCTCTGTTGCGCTCTTGCACTTCACCCTTATACGGCTCATAGCCTTTTAGCACGTGGTGCATTACGCCAAAGCCTCTGGTATCTGTAAGCATTTCGCTACGGTATCCTATGAGACAGCGTGACGGAATCTCGAATTCAAGTTTAGTTCCGCCTCTGTCGTCGGGCGTCATATTCTTTAGATCGCCTTTTCTTGCGCCGATCTTGTTCATTACTGCGCCCACATATTCTTCTGGTACGTCTACGACGAGTTCTTCCATAGGCTCGCAAAGCGCGCCGTCAATAGTCTTGTATATTACTTTGGGGCGAGATACGGCAAATTCATATCCCTCTCTTCGCATTGTTTCGATGAGTATTGACAAGTGCAATTCGCCTCTGCCGAAAACCTTAAAACTGTCTGCGGAATCTGTCTCTTCCACTCGCATAGACACGTTGGTTTCCACTTCTTTAAAAAGTCTTGCGCGCAAATGTCTTGATGTGACATATTTTCCTTCTTTGCCTGCAAATGGGGAATTGTTGACCATAAAGAGCATAGACAGCGTAGGTTCGTCAATCTTTACGAATGGCAGAGCCTCGATTTTGTTGAGATCGCAAATCGTCTCGCCGATATTGAGGTTGTCCACGCCGCTGATTGCAACTATGTCTCCCACGCTACCGCTTTCACATTCGACTCTTCTTAAGCCCTCGAATTGATAAAGTTTGGATATCTTTGCTTGATGGTGAGTTCCGTCGGTGTGGCAAATGATTGCTTGCTGACCGCTCTTTATCGTACCTCTTGCAATTCTGCCGATACCGATTCTGCCCACATATTCGTCATAGTCTATATTACATATTATTGTCTGCAATCCGTCTTCCGTATCGCCTTCGGGACAGGGGATTTGCTCGATTATCGTGTCGAGAAGTGGCGTCATATCTTTGCCTACTTCGCCCACTTTAAGAGACGCCCAGCCTTGTTTTGCGCTTGCCATAACCGTGACAAAGTCAAGTTGGTCGTCGTTGGCGCCCAATTCTATAAACAAATCTATAAGTTGGTCAATTACTTGATTAGGATCTCCGCCTCTGTCGACTTTGTTTATTACTACGACGGGTTTTTTATTCAGTCCGAGAGCCTTTTTGAGTACGTATCTCGTCTGTGGCATACAGCCTTCGACCGCGTCGACAAGCAGCAGTACGCCGTCGACCATTGAGAGAATACGTTCTACTTCGCCGCCAAAGTCAGCGTGTCCGGGAGTGTCGATGATGTTGATCTTTACGCCCTTATAATGTACGGCAGTGTTTTTTGCAAGTATCGTTATACCGCGTTCTCTTTCTATATCTCCGTTGTCCATTACTCTGTCCACGATAGCTTCGTTGGTGCGGAATATTCCGTTTTGGCGGAGAAGTTGGTCGACCATAGTTGTTTTGCCGTGGTCTACGTGCGCAATGATTGCAATGTTTCTCAAATCTTGTCTTTTCATAATATATACCTTAAAATTTATTTCTTATTTACTTCGATCCGCTCATCTTGCCAGTCGCCGAGCCGGCGTCGCTTATTCCTATAAACTCATACCCTTGGAATATAGGAGCG
>WSNH01000096.1 GCA_013316135.1 Clostridia bacterium | reverse complement strand
TTGACAACTTCCTTTTCGACGATTTTCTCAACTTCAACCGGCACTTCTACCTTGACTTCTTTCTCGACAATCTTTTCGACTTCGACGGGCACCTCGACTATTTTCTCTACAGGCACTTCAACGACTTTTTCCACTATCTTTTCGACAGGGACTTCAACTATCTTCTCGACAGGTTTTTCTACAACCTGCGTTGCCGCGACTTGTTGCATTACGTCTCGCTCTAACAACTTGGCAATAAGCGCCTCTTGATTCTTCATCATCTGCTCAAAACGCTCGTCGTTCTTTTGGATAATCTTCTGCATCTTTTCGTCGTTTTTGCGCATTTCTTCTTTATTATCCTTAACTACTTCTGTAAGGCTCTTTATCACTTCATCACTGACAGAAGCCTGTTGTGGCAAAAGTTGTTGCATACCCGGCAGCAACGCCGTCACTGTATCTGATATAATACCTCTTATATCTTCTGCCGGTATACCGCGTTGCATTCCCACGTATCCGCCCTGTGGCATTCCGTCCATATTCCCGCCTTGCGCGCCGCCAAACATACGCATAAACATCATTTGCATATCTTCGTCGCGACGGCGATACTCTTCTTCTCGACGCATATTATCTTCTTGACGTCTTCTATCTTCAAGGTCGTATCTATTGCGTTCAAACTCTTCTTTTGCGTATTCCAAGTCGTCTTCGGCTTTTCTGCATCTGCTCTTGGCTATTATCATTATCACCAGACTTGCTCCTGCCAATCCCATGAATACGCACGCTATCACAGTCCAGCTCGTTGACGCCCAGCCGAACAACCCTATCGCTCCCGCGTAATAACTCTTGTATCTCTCATTCGCAGTTTTGTTGGCTCTCTTACGTCTGCTCTCGTAACTTGCCGTCTTTGCCAAGAACGCTATTATCAGTATTATACACACTCCGCTGACTATCGCCTGCCAATACTCCTTAAGCGCTTGCAATATGCTCTCAAAGTCAAATCCGCTTCCGCCTTTGTTACCGTCTTCGTTCCCGCTTCCGGGCGCATTGGGGTCTAATCCCTCTCCTTCTTCATTTAGCGTAATCTTATACTTAAACTTCGCTCCTTGTCTTATGAAATAATTCCCCTCTACTTCTGCCGTAATAGTATACTCGCCCGCATATATTGACGTCGTGTAATCCCCTCCATACGTCAGACTTATTCCCTCTATTGGATTGCCTTCGCTATCCATTACCGTCGCGCTCGGTCTTTGCAATTTGCCGTTGAACTCAAACGTATTCTCATCCCACTCTATCGTGATGACTTGCATTCCTCCTCTCGGCATTATTACCCAATACCACTCCGTATTGCCGTCTAATTCGTAGTTGTCGTACCAACTTGCACTTGGATTTGCCGACACCGTAACCACGTAAGAACCTACCTCGCTTGCCTCTATATCTCCGCTCATTATGAAATCTGCTAAATAATCAAACTTGCTCTCATCACCGACTACTATGCCTATTACGCCGCTGAGTTTCGGCGATTGCATCTGTCCTTCAACGTATACAAAGTCAAACTTATCCCAATCGGCTATCAAATGCGCTTTCTCTATCTTCCAAGTGATTGTTACTGATGCGCCGTACTGCGTATCCGGCGTCTCCCAGGAACAGTTCGTCGTGTCGCTCAACGTGATCACCGACCTATATGTCTTTGCGTCTTTCCCCTCCGGCGACGTGCTTATACTCATTACGCTCGGATGATAACCTGTCAATAGGTCGGCTAATTTTTTCGTCGTTCCGTCATATACCAACGTATTATCTAGATATGGCGTTGCAAACACCGCTTTGACTATCTGAAACGTCAAAGTCTCGCCTTCTGCGATTGCGTATGCGTCGTTGTTAAGTACTACTTTGATTTGGTAAAATCCTCGTTCTACCATTTCTTCCAAAGTCTTATTTCCCACTGCTTCGTATTCAAACTCTATGTCTTCTACCGGCATTCCGTCTATCATTATCGTTGCCGTCGGGTGTTGCGCTTCGCCTGTATACATCAACTCTTCTGCGCTCCATACCACACTCACCGCCGTGCTCTCCACTATCTTCAACGTGATCTGGATATCTTCAGAAAGTTTGAAGTCGTCTCCAAGGTCAGGGAACGTGATATTTACGTAATACGTTCCTGGCCCTGTCAGACTATCTGCATCAACTTCCTGTCCTCTGCTGTTAACGTACGTATACTTGACCTTAGTCGCCACCTTATCTCCGTCAAACGTAGGATATCTGTCTGCTCGCAATGCGTCTATTCCCACTACTTCGCCTGTATACGGCTTGGTTATGCTTCCGCCATTGTATTGCGCCAAGATCCCGCTTACATCTATAATCTGTTGCTTTAACGGTATCTCTACGTCTTTATCCAACGCATATCCGCTGAACGTATACGCTATCTTAACCGTATCGCTAATATTGTCAGTATTGGATACTTGCAACTTCTTGAGCAAATTATTATACGTAATTGTATAATCGCCCCAAGGCACTTCCGCCCACTCTTCAAGATAGTCCGAAGTCCCCTTAGTTCCGCCTGTATAGAATGCCTCGACTTTGAGATCTCCCGCTTTCAACGTGTCCAACGCCATTATATTTCTGTTGAGTACCGTCACTCTCAAGTCCTCGATTTTGTCCGCCCTCAAAAACTTGGCTGTCAAATGCAAATCGCTGGTAATCAGATTGCTTGCAAAGTCCCACTTCGTGTCTAGCGTCGCAGTCGCGCTGTCCGGCTCTGCCGCATTGTAATACCATCCCACAAACAACTCTCCGTCCTTCGTCGGCGGAGTCGGCTCTACCACGTGCATACCGTATCTATATTCATTACTATCGTCTACCGTACCGGTCTCCGTCTTGAACTTCACGCTATACGTCGCAGTCATTGTGGTCACCTTGATTACTATTGGCGCTTTGACGCTTGGAAACGCTGTAGTCGGCGAACCCGTAGAATTCGTCTTCTTTCTATAATTGCTTACTAATATCGTCTCGCCGTCTATAACAAATGCCGGACTTTCTCCTGCAAGCGCGCCAGCCAAAGACGAGTCTTTTTCAAGTTCTTCTGCAAACGCAGCGTCAAATAGGTCTGCTATATGCGCATACGGCAAATTGTCGTTATACTTGACAACATTAAGGATCATTGTCACGCCTATTGCGTCAAACATATCAAAAGTGATCGATAAGTATTTCACTGCAAAAGCCCCGCTATAGAAAATGGCTTGACCTGCTGCATCTCTTATCCCTTGATAATTGCCAAGATAACTCTCGTCCGGTTGGAATGTCACTTCTCTAGTAACCTTTCCGTCCGTCACGTCTGCTTCCGCTATGCTTCCCAAGTTTAATCTCCACGCTGTAGTTCCGGTAATATATTCTTTTTCACCGTCCACTAAAGCGTACATCTTTGCTATAGGCTTGATATCTCTATAATCCATTCCTACGTACACAGTTTCTTCTGTTGACAAACTCTCAAGATACAACGGAGCGGGCGTTATCTGTACTTCAGGCGCATCAATTGTGCCCTTGCCGTGCCACAATGGTTCTGCTGTCGAATGATACGTAAATTCAAGCGAATAAACTCCGCTATCGTTGACGTTGGTGATTTTATTATATGTTGATTGAGTACCGTTGGGGGCTTTTACCTTACCGGAAGTCTCAACTTTATACCACTGATAATCAATTACGGCGTCCGACATATTGTCGACAGAAATGCTGCTTGCAATGGATACGTTCTGACCTTTTTCATATACTCTGGTATACTTAGAGCCATCCAAAGTCGCATTGGTAACGCTAAGAGAATCTGTTACTCCGCCAGTGTATTCCCACACAGCATAAAGATTTACTTCTCCGCGAAGTCCTGCCTTCATTTCCTTAAAAGGCTCACTCGTATTATTTATGTCTTCTGTCCAACCGAGAAATTTGTGGTTTGTCTCTTCTGTAGGAACGTATAACGTATCTCCCTTACGCACAACCGTTAAGTTTTCGTCATTAACTTCGTACTGCGTCGAAACGTCATCTCCTAAATTTGAGAGCAAATAATTTTTGTAAGTTACCGTCACTTGCATATCGTTGCGGACAGGAGAATTTAAGTAAGTGTACTTAGTGCCTATCAAAGTTTTATCAAGCCATATATCGTCGGGTATAGACGAATCAGTCTTTGCAGCAGAAATCAAATCTGCCTCCGCTTTTGCCTGTCCTGTTGCAGTATTAGATGGAGTCGAAGTGCCGGAACTTGTGATAAGATGACTGTAATAATTACTGGAAGTCGCAACGGTATTGTCAAGCACGGTCGTAAAAGATCCGACCATATTAAGATCGACCTTGCGAGTATAATCAGCGGCGTTATGCACGTTCACCGCCGTAGTTGCGTTTCTCGCTCTTGTATAGTGCGTATTGGCAGTACCTGCCGTAATTTCATATAGCGAATAAGTTTCAGGAGTAGCAGTAGAAGCAGTCTGCTTAACAAAGACACCGCTCGTATAAATATTGATAAGTTTTATGCTAGTAGGCACATAAGAACTTGCTTCAATATGGAAAAGCGTCGCATCCCAAATCAAGTTTCCGGCTTTGGCAGTACGCATTGATACAACGTTTGCTAATTCTATATTAACGCCTGACGACGCTCTCAAGCAGCCTATCACGCCGCCGGAAAATCGCTGAACGCTGGCTTGATAATCCTGTTGCATATCAGAAACAGCAACGCAGTCATATATTTTAATTTTAGCATTTGATGGAGTCGAGCCTATAATACCTCCTTGAAAACTTGTACCGCCAAGACCCGACGTCTTTAAAACCGTATTGATGGTGCAACGATAAAGGTTAATCGTGCCGCCTGCCCATCCAATCATTCCGCCTACGCTCGTACCCGATGAAGAAAATGAATTTGTCATTTCAATTTCTGTCTCAAAATGACAGTTTAAAACAGAGTTATTGGTATTTGCATTACCGACTAGACCGCCATTTTGGTATCCATTTGAAAAATTACCCTTCAATTTTATAGTTCCGCTAAAGTCACTTATTACAGAATTTTGAATAGCTCTAAACAATCCGGTACCGCCGCTTGAATATGATGTTGCGGTTTCGATATTAGTAATTGAATAACCGTTTCCGCAGAATACGCCTGCAAAATACGCTACTTGTTCAATCTGCGCTCCTGCCACAGTGGGATCAGCGTTTATATCATTGCCAAGAGCGTAATATTTGTTTTGCGTAGCGGTATACGCAGTTGCGCTTGCCGCAAAAGCGTTCCACTCACCTATCGTAGAAATTACAAAAGGATTTTCCTTAGAGCCGCGCGTTGCTCCTGTGTTTACAGTGACGTCCACAACGTCTTCTTCAGCAGGCTTAGACCCGCTTGTGTAAGCGTTGTGATAAGCGAGCGCTTTAGCGAGGTCGGTATAACTATATTTTGAGCCGTTTTTGAACTGAGAAAAACTATCGGATGAACAGTCTTCTACGTTGCTTGCAAGATTTTGCTTATTGTCTACGTCTTTAAAATCATATATATTATTGATTTGCGACGACGAAATATAAGTCAATAAAATCATTCCTAAAGTCAAGCATAAAATCAAAGATATAAATATTAGACC
>WSNH01000095.1 GCA_013316135.1 Clostridia bacterium | reverse complement strand
CATATTTCCTCATCATACTTGAATGATTATTCAAATGTTCAATATTAGTATATTCGTTCATTTAGATTTTGTCAACACTTTTTTTGAGAATTTTCAATATTTTTAAAATCCCGAATGAAAATTTGAAATAGTTGCCAAAAATACATCCGTATGTTATGATATGACTAATAAAGAAATCTAAGTTTGGAGTCATCAATATGAGAAAATTCGGCGCGAATTATGTTTCAAGCGGGTCGGGGAAGAAGACGTGGACTGTATATTTGCTCATATTTGTCGTTGCGTTTGCTTTTATTGGCGGCGGAATATGGAATTTGATTTCCAGACAAACAAAGATCGACGGTTATGTCAAGACGCTAGCAACAGTTGTAGATTATAAAGTAAGTGTTGAAAGAAAGCACGATGACTTTGGTTATTATGAAGTAAAGTCGTATGCGGAGATAGTGACGTATGCGGTAAACGGAAAAGATTATAGGGCTACCAACACCGTAAGTAGCAGTTCGCCCAAGAGTATTGGAAGCAAAATGGAGATAGCCTATAATCCTGATGACCCTTCGCAATGTATTTTTGTCAAAAGCACTTATCTTATTACGATTTTGCTTTTTGCGATTGGCGGAATAGCGTCTGTAATAGGCATTATAATGGTTTTTCTTGACATAAAACAAAAATATAACGCGCATTAAACTGTTCAAACGCGCCGTCAGGTATAAATGTGTGCAGGTTAATCCTCAAGAAGGGTATTCGTGGAATAACTTAACACAGTTTGGACAAAGCGTATTTAGTTTTGCTTATGACGGCAGAGATATCGAGGTAGAATTTGTCAACCGCAGAGACGGCGAAGATACGATAGAATTTTTCAACGAAGTACCTTACGAGAACTGTCGCAACGTATTATGGAGGGCGAAATAATAAATAAACAAGGATAAAACTATGGCAAGTAAAAGTACGGTTATGAGAGCGGGAATACTTATTTTTATAGCAATAGTATTATTCGCAATCGGCGGAGGTCTTATTATTCACGATAAGATAGAGTATAAAGGCTTTGTCAAGATTAAGGCAACTATCATAGGTTATGACGAAAAGTTGGATTATGATGTTGAAGACGACTCTTATGATATTCTTTATGCCGAGATAGTGCAGTACATAGTTGACGGAATGATATATACGGCAACAAATCCTCTGTATTCAAGCAAACTTAAATTGGAAAAAGGCGAACAAATCGAGATTGCTTACAATCCAAAATATCCTTCGCAGTGCATTTTTGTCAAAAGCAGAAAAGTCTTTCCCATAATTTTAATGGCGTTTGGCAGCGTATTTTTGCTTATAGGTATTATCATAGCAATTCTGGGAAGAAGTATCGGCAAGTCTAACTCAAAGACGAAAGATTACAGTATGAGTTATTTTAATATTAGCGATTAGATTATTGCATACATTATTTGACAAATATATTTCGACACGATATAATTCTATTTAAATATAGTGTAGGAGTTATTTATGGGTAAGAAAAACAAAAAGAAAAGTTCGTTTTTTTCGGATTTTAAAGCGTTTATCACAAAAGGCAACGTAATGGATATGGCTGTCGGCGTTGTTATCGGCGGAGCCTTCAGCGCAATCGTCAACAGTCTTGTCAACGATATTATTATGCCGCTTCTCAATCTTGCAACCGGCGACGGAGTACAGGGGCTGTCGGTTGTGCTCAACGGCGTTGAAAAGTATCTCGCAGACGGCTCTATCAATCCAGAGGCAGTTTTGTGGAATTACGGCAATTTTTTGCAGACGATTATTAACTTTTTGATTATTGCGCTGTGCATTTTTACGACGTTGCGTATTATTACGAATATCAGAAAAGCAAGCGAAAAAATTGCAGAAAAGACTAAGCAAGAGATTAAATGCAACGAGCAACAAGTCGCAGATCAAGCGGCGCAGGAAGCAGTGGCTGACATTGCCGAGAACGTAACTACTATAGAGGAAGTCAAGACGGAAGAAAATGCCGTGGCAGAAGTTAAAGCCGAAGAGTTTGCAGAGACAACTCAAGATAAAAAAGAAGTTGTCGTCTCAACTTCTGACGAAGCAGTTGATACAAAAGAAACTCAAGAAGATTTGCTCAAACAAATCAGAGACTTGCTTGCGACAATGCAACCTAAGAAAGTCGAAAAGCCGTCCGCGCCAAAGACTGCGTCAAAGACGGCGGCAAAAAAGACTGTAAAGTCTGCAAAATAATAACAATAAAAGAATAATGAACCGCTTTTGTTGATTCAAAGGCGGTTTTTATATGCAAAATTTAAGTTCGTATTGAAAAACGCCGGCTGTTGTGGTATAATAACTTAGAATATGCAAAAGAAAAAATTAAAAGAATTTTTCCGTAAAATTTTGTCGGAAATATTTGTAGATAAGTATAACTGTATCGTTTGCGATAGCGAGTTGCAAGAGAAGTCTAAGTATGGACTTTGCGAAGATTGTAAGAGCAAAGTGCGTTTTGTCGGTGACAAGATATGCAAAAAGTGCGGAAGACTTCAACTCAACGAGGCTGATTATTGTCTCACCTGCAAAGAGCATAAGCGCAAATTTGATTTTGCTCGCTCCTGTGTGGTATATGACGACGTCGCAAAAGAAATCGTAAGAGGAATTAAATTTGGCGGGAAGAAATACTTTTGCAAGTATATAGCGAATTTTCTTGCTCAGAAATATCAAGAGGCTTTTGACGGAGTGAATATTGACGTAATCGTACCTGTGCCGCTGACGAAGAAAAAGCAAATTATAAGGGGATATAATCAATCTTGGGAAATAGCCAAAAGATTTGCAGAAGTAGTTGATTTGACAGCCGATGACAAAATTGTGGCAAAGGTCAATGACACGCAAGAGCAGGCAAGATTGAGCGGTAAAGAACGCGAGGAAAATATTTTGGACGCCTTTGAAGTCAATCTTCCGGAGAGGGTTGAGGGTAAAAGCGTGCTTATCATAGACGACGTTATGACGACAGGCAGTACGGCAAGCGAGATTGCAAGAGCGTTGAAAAAGGCAAAGGCTAAGGAAGTGTATTTGTTGACTTTTGCGAGTACTAAGTATAAGGTTGAAGAAAATCAAGAAGATTAACCGATTCTGTATATCGGCCGCTACGTCGGGACTTGAGAAGTATTTGTGTTCGCAAAGTGCGCTTGACGATTTTGTTTCGTCCTAGCGAGGATAAAATAAGACCGATTTATACAGTCAGCGATTTGATTAGTAAAAAATATGATGCTATACAGCATTGGGGGAAATATGAAGACGAGATGGTATAAAGATGCAGTAATTTATCAGATTTACCCGCGCAGTTTTTGCGACGGAAACGGCGACGGCATAGGCGATATAAGGGGTATTATCTCAAAACTTGATTATATCAAAAGCCTTGGCGTGGACGCGGTTTGGCTTTCGCCGGTATACAAATCTCCCAACGATGACAACGGTTACGATATAAGCGATTATAGGGATATAATGGACGACTTCGGTACGCTTGACGATTGGAAGGAGATGATCGACGGTATGCACAGCCGAGGCATACGGCTAATAATGGACTTGGTCGTCAATCATACGTCGGACGAACACGCTTGGTTTGTCGAAAGCCGAAACAAAAACATCCAATATAGAGATTATTATATTTGGCGAAAAGGCAGAGGAAAGAACGGCAAGAAGCCTCCCAATAATTGGACTTCCAACTTTGTCGGACCTGCGTGGGAATACGACGAGCGCAGCGGAGAATGGTATCTGCATTTGTTTTCTAAAAAACAACCCGATCTCAATTGGGAAAATCCAAAGGTGCGTCAGGAAGTAGCCGATATATGCAATTATTGGTTTGATTTGGGCGTGGACGGCTTTAGGTGCGACGTAATTACTTATATTTCCAAGAAAGCCGGCTTGCCAAAAGGAAAATTGAAATTTCCTCTTATCGGAGATGAAAATTATATCGTCGGTCCTAATTACCATAAGTATATACGCGAACTCAATGAACGAAGTTTTTCGCTATACGACAGTATGACGGTGGGTGAATCCATTGGTATTACTCCCGACAATGCATTTGACGCCATTGACGAGAGCGTAGGCGAACTTGATACGGTATTCAGTTTTGACCATATGGGAGTAGATTTTAAGATGAACGTCATTCCCGCTAAATTCAATCTTGCAAAGTACAAAAAGATTTTGAATAGATGGCAACAACTTCCTAAGACCTGCCAGCCTACCATATTCCTTGAAAATCACGATCAGCCGCGCTGTCTGCCAAGATTTTCCGGGGATTATGGAGACAGGCGAGAACTTGCCGGTATGGCGCTTGCAACGTCAATGCTATTTATGAGAGCCACTCCTTATATCTATCAGGGGCAAGAGATAGGTATGACGAATTGCGCTTTTAAACAAGAAGATTATAAGGACATTATGTCTGTCAATGCTTTGAGTATGATAAAAAAGGTGTGTCCGCCTCTTTTGCCGTATGCGCGCAAAGTATTGCTGAAAAGGGCGAGAGATCACGCGCGTACTCCTATGCAATGGACGGCGGGGGATAACGCAGGTTTTTCGACGGCAGAGCCTTGGATGACTCTCAATCCCAATTACAAAGAAATAAACGTCGAGGACAGTGAGAAAAGAAGCGATAGCCTGCTCAATTTTTATCGCAAGGCGCTAGCATATCGCAAGGGTAAAGATGTGGTTATCAACGGAGACTTCAGACTTGTTTGCCCAAGGAGCAAGGATATATTCGCATATATAAGAGAGCGCGAAGGCAAAAGGCTATTCGTTGTTGTCAATTTTAAAAACAAGCAAGTTAATTTCAAACTTCCAAAAGATTTGACGTTTGACAACTGCGCTTTGGCTCTTTCTAATTATTCTGACTCTCCAAATGTCTTGGATAGTATGAGACTGAGGGAATACGAAGCAATAGTGTACGAACTTTAAATTTGCTAATACAATAGAGAATATTTGATATATGAAGTATAAAATGTTTGTTATAAATCTCGAGATTTATCAACTGCGCTCGTAATGACGTAAAAGACAGTTGATAGACAAGCAGTTAAGCGAAGTGGGGAGTAGCCGTCTAACTCCGGTAAATATTATATTTATTCTTGCTTTGACGGATTTTCCCGTTCTTCCTCAATTTCTTTATTTATTGCTTGAGTGGTAATATCTCCGCCTTTTTCCAAAGAATTGTCGCTTATTTCAGGAGCGGCTACTTGAATTTCTGGCATAGCGTCAGGTAATTGGGAAGCGCTCTCAGTATCGGATTCCGTAAAATGCTGAAGACGCTGAGCGCGCAATACCTCCAGTTGTTTGTTGATGACGTCGCGCTTTTTGGTAGTAAGTCTATAGCCTATCATAGGCAATAGAGAAAGAGCAAAGCATAGACCTACAAATATGGTGTAGAAGAATACTAGTCTTATCTTTGTAGATTGACTTTGGATATCCGTACCTTGTTGATAATTGCATACTTTGAGGAGGATTGTGGGAGTAAGGATACCGGTGATGACGGTCATAATCGTAGTGACAATCGTCGACGAAAAACTTACGGTGCCTTCAAGTCGTTTGCCGCCGCTTTGCAATTCTATTTCATTGAGCACATCTGCGTTGAAGATATTTGGCAAAAGATTTGAAGAACCAAACTGAAGACC
>WSNH01000094.1 GCA_013316135.1 Clostridia bacterium | reverse complement strand
GTTTTTATAATTTTGGTAATTACAACATATTACATAAAAAGGTTTTAGATTTCTCCGTTCCGCTACATCATAATGACGGCAGTCTATACATCATTTCAAGCGTAGTCGAGAAATCTAATCAAAAAATATGGGAAGCGCGAATTTGCGCTTCCCAATTTTTTATTACGCTTTATACATTCTTTTACGCGCTGCTTCCGCTTTCTTCTTGCGCTTTACGCTTGGCTTCTCATAAGCCTCTTTCTTACGGAGGTCACCGATAATGCCGTCTCTTGCGCACTTACGCTTAAATCTTCTGATAGCGCTGTCCAAAGACTCATTTTCACCTACTTTAACTGTCGACAATCTTATCGCCTCCTTTCCCTATACGGCTTAATTACTTGAATATTATTGCATATTAAAAAACTCTTGTCAACAAGATTTTGTCATTAAATTTTCAACTTTTTGCAAATCTCGGCAAGGTCAAGATCTTTTTTATCTTTAAGCGCCCAAATGTCAATTCCGTCGTCTGACTTTCTGGGTATGATATGAAAGTGCAGATGGAATACAGACTGCTGCGCGCTTTGTCCGCTTGCATTGAGAATATTGACGCCTTCAAAGCCGCAATTATCGACAAAATGCCGAGAAATCTTTTGAACGGAGTCAATAGTTGCTCTTAGATACTTCTTGTTGCAGTCAAGCGCATTGACGTAATGCTTCTTGGGAATTACCAAGGTATGACCGTAACTGTCGCTTGCAATATCCAAAAATGCGTAAGTCATATCGTCTTCATAGATTTTGTACGAGGGAATTTCGCCCTTGATTATTTTGCAGAATATGCAGTCCATAATACTCTCCTTTTGGCAAAGTTGTCCTATATAATCCATATTTAGTTTATCTTGCAATATGCTATGCCGTCTTGCGCTCTTTCAACAGTGACGTCATACAAACTGTCGCTCTCGCCGCCGTCGATATAACACTTGATATATTGAGTCGAATATCCGCACATATATCCTTGTTCCATATCTTCAGTGAGAAGTTGCAGCGTCTTTCCCACAAAACTCTCGACGTATTCTTGTCGTTTTTTATCGGCAACTTTTATTGCCCTATTTACCCTGTCTTTAACTACTTCAGGCGGCAACGACTTATACCTAGACGCTACCGTACCTTCTCTTTTAGAATACCCAAAGATATGCATTTGAGCAAATCCGACTTTCTCAATAAATCGCAAAGTACTTTCAAAACTTTCTTCACTCTCAGTCGGAAAGCCGCAAATCAGATCAGTGGTGATAGCGCAATCAGGGAAATACTTGCGAATAAGTTCCACCTTTTGCAAATACTCGTCGGAGGTATAATGCCTATTCATTTTCTTAAGCACTCCGTCCTCTCCGCTTTGCAAAGAAAGATGAAACTGAGGACAAAAGGCTTTGAGTTTTTTCAGCGCGCTAAGCAGATTGTCATCTATCGCGTTGACTTCCAAAGAACCAAGTCGTATTCTGCACTCTATATCGCTTAAAGCGTCGATTAATGTCGCTAAATCGCTGTCTATATTCTTTCCGTAAGACGATATATCAATGCCCGTAATAGTGATTTCTTTGCTCTTGAACTGAATGTCTTTACACTCCTCGACTACGCTCTTTACACTCCTTGAACGGCTTCTTCCTCTGACATAAGGTATGAGACAGTAAGAACAATAATTGTCGCAACCGTCCTGTATCTTCACGTACGCTCTCGTGCGCACAGATTCTGCGGAAAAATCGTCTTCGTATTCTCTCGGAATCGGCTCAAGCAGTATTCCGCTCTCCTCTAGCCTGTCCGCCAACTTACCCTTTTGAGCATTGCCAATGACAAAGGTCACGTTGCTCTTTTGCGAGAATTGATTCGGATCGTTTTGCGAAGCGCAACCGCATACGACGACTTTGGCTTGCGGATTGAGTTTGAGACATCTACTCACGCATTGGCGCGACTTGCGTTCCGCCTCGTTGGTGACAGCGCAGGTGTTGAGTATATACAAATCTGCGTAGACCAATTCTTCGCTTACGTCATACCCTCTTTTAGAGAGGGTCTTAAGCAAGCTGTCGCATTCGTACTTATTTACTTTACATCCCAAATTGTATACTACTACCTTCATAATCCTAATGCCGGTTTACGCTAAATCAACCCTGCAAATCTCCCAATTCGTACATAATAATTGCAGCCGTGATTATTGCCGCCGTCTCACACCTCAATATGCGTTTTCCAAGCGAAACAACCTGTCCTCCTCTTGCGACGATTTTGTCTACTTCTTCTTGAGAAAAACCGCCTTCGCTGCCAACTATAACGGCTATCTTTTTGCCTTTTTCAATTCCTTGCGCTTGGGATATCTTTCCCACCTTTGCGTGTTCGTAAGGCAAAATCACAGTATCGTAATCTTCAAGCATAGTCAACAAGCCGTCAATGTCGACCAGTTCGCCAACTTGCGCAGATCTTGCCCTACCGCACTGCTTGCACGCTTCCAACGCTATGCGATTAAGTCTTTGCAAATTAAACTTGCTTTCATTGGTATATTGCGACAAAAACGGAACTATTTTCTCCACTCCCAACTCTACGCATTTTTGCGTTATCAAGTCGAGTTTGTCTCCCTTTGGCAGCGCTTGAAACAGCGTCACGCCGGCAGACGCCTTACATTCGTTGTCGACGACGTTGATTACTTCTGCTTTGGCATAATCTCTGTTCATTTCGCGAATAACGCAACAATAGTCTTTGCCGTCGTCAAGATTGACTATAATTTGATAGCCTACTTTGTGCCGCAAGACCTTGCTCATATGAGTGTATTCTTCGCCGTCAACTAATATATATCTGCCGTCATAATCCTTGGCATCTGCAAAAAATCTCTTGATTTCCATATTATTTATCCAATGATTTAATTAAGTTAGGAGTTGATACCTAATAAGAATGCAACCCATTCTCCCATATTGATACGCTTGAGTATCTCAAATCCCGCGTTGACAAAAGCCGTCTTTACGTCCTGCTCTCTCTTGAGGATAATGCCGGAAATTATGACTACTCCATCTTTTTTCATATAGTCTCCAAGCGTAGCCGAAAGAGTGATAAGCACGTCAGCCGTGATATTGGCAAGTACAATGTCGAATTTTCCCGACGTCTTGTCAAGCAGATTTGCATTGTCGACTTTGAGTTTGTCCGCCAAGCCGTTGAGAGCCGCGTTTGACTTTGCCGACTTAACAGCGTTGTCGTCTATGTCGTACGCTTCGACTGCCTTTGCGCCCAACTTGGCGGAAGCAAGCGCCAAAATTCCGCTGCCCGTGCCAATGTCTATTACGCTTTTGCCCTCGACGCCCAACGCCTGCAAAAACTCAAGACACATCTTGGTGCTTTCGTGTTCGCCTGTGCCAAACGCCATCCCCGGGTCTATTCTGACAATATATTCGCCGTCCTGCGGCGCGTAATCTATCCATTCTGGCACTATCGTAACTCTTCCTGCGTGAATAGGCTTATAATTTTCTTTCCAACTCTCCACCCAATCGTTATCGTCGACGACTGTCTTCGTCACATCCAAAGCGCCATAGTCAAACGGACAGTTTTCCTTGAAAAATTGCAACTTCTCATCTATCAAAGCCTTGACCGCTTCAAAGCCGTCAATTGGGAAATAGCCCTTTACTTGAGCCTTGCCGTCGTCTTTTATTAGATGCTCGTCCATATAATCCCATATTACGCCGTTGTCCGCAAGATCCAAAAGGTCTTTGGGGTCATATATCCCTATGCCGTTGCTGCCTGCTTCGGTCAGTATCTCGGCAATCAATTCGCTTGCTTCGCTCGTAGTGTCTACGGTAATTTCGTAATATTTCATTATTTATCCTCTTGGTGCTCTACGCTTTTTGTATTGGTACTCGTACGCGCAACGCGAGTCTCCGAGCCTTTATCTTCTATAGCGGTATTTTCCTGCAAAATGCCGTCTTTTGAATGGTTCTCTAATTTTCCGCCGTCCTCTATGCTGTCAATACCGTCTGCCGAGTTGCCGTCCAAGTCATTCAAAATCTCATTGCTATTCTCGCTTTCTACTTTTTGATTTTGTTCCAACTGCGCCTGTTTTTTGTTTTTGATCATCTTTATCACTGTCCTTGCTATGAATAACAACAATACAAGTATAACGATAATAAAGAATATATCAAGGATTATATTCATATATGCCGAAAGGAAAAACGCAAGCAACGTGACTATTGCTCCTGCCGTAAGATTGCCAAGCCATACCATAGCCATTGCTTTCCAGAAAGGAATATCTATAAACGTAGCAATTGCGCTACCTGTCCACACTCCTGTAAGCGGTATCGGAAACGCGACAAAAAGATATACGCCAAGCATTTTTTTACGCTCCAGCCTTTTAAGTTCTGCGTCCGTCAACGGCTCTCCGCTTTCTTTACCGACGACTTTCATTGCCTTGCCCTTAAATCCGTCTTCTATGGCTTGAGCAAGCGACGCAAATATCTTGTACTTTTTCATCCAATTGAGTATCGGTCTCAATATCAACAAAAGTATAGGAGAAACTACCGCCGAGCCCGCCCACGCAAGCGCAAACGCAACTAAAGGCTTAAGTCCCATAGTTATTGCGGCAGGTATTGCTCCGCGCAATTCTACGATAGGCAACATTGATATCAGCACCGTGGTCAAAAAATCATTGTCGATAAGCTGTCTCACTGCTTCTATAATTTTTTCTGTCAAAACCGTCTCCTTCTTATATTATATAGATTATAATAATATATGCTATATGTGTTAAGTCAATTCAAAATTTTGCCGCTGTCGGCAAGATTATTATACCCAATTCCTTGCAATCAGTCAATAAAACAGTTAAACTAAATATATGCAAAAATTATTATCGTTGACAAGAAAAGCCATTTCCGACTACGGAATGATACAGGACGGCGACAAAATCGCAGTAGGACTGTCGGGAGGAAAGGACAGTATGGCTCTACTGGCTATACTTGCCGCTTACAAAAAATTCTCTCCCGAAAAGTTTGACCTTGTGGCAATCAATATAGATCTCGGACTTAATACCGACAAAGCCGAAGTGGAAGCGACTAGAGCGTATTGCCAAAGCGTCGGCGTAGAATTTGTCGTCGAACATACGCAAATCTATGACATTATCTTAGAAAGAGGCGAAAAAAGCCCCTGCTCGCTGTGCTCAAAAATGCGCAGAGGCGCGCTCAACAGCATAGCCAAACAATACGAATGTAATAAGTTGGCGCTGGGACATCACGCAGACGACGTATTGGAGACTTTCTTTTTGAGTTTGATTTACGAGGGAAGGATTTCCACTTTTATGCCTATAAGCCATATGGACAGAAGCAATATTACGCTTATCCGTCCATTAATTTACGTCGAAGAAAAATATCTATCGGGACTTGCAAGAAGATATAACTTGCCTATAATCCACAACCCTTGCCCACAAGATAAGAATACCAAGCGCGAGGATATAAAAAAATTGGTAGAAAGCCTAGACGACAGGTACGGTTGCAAACAACTTATGTTGACTGCGCTATTTCACCCCGAACGCAACAATCTGTGGGACAAAGTCGACCTGCAAATCAAAAAGTAACCATAGGTTATCCCAAATAAAATAAATTAAAGTCGAAGAAAAATTAGATTTCCAGATTGCGCTCAAAATGATATATGAC
>WSNH01000093.1 GCA_013316135.1 Clostridia bacterium | reverse complement strand
CTATATTTTTGGACTTTGGCACAGATTCAAAATCACACATTGATTTTAATACTCAAAATTCTTTGTCATAATATAATGGCACTTTTATACCAATTGCAGAATAATATGTTTTCATTATTTCGCTCATTGGCAATTATCACCTTAACTTGTCCAAAACTTCTTGAAAATAACACGGCAGCGGCGCTTCAAAAGTCATAATTTCTCCGCTTCTCGGGTGCGTCAAGACCAATTTGTGAGCGTGCAAAAGCTGTCCTTTTAAATTAAATTTATTGCTACCGCCATATTGAATATCTCCCACGACGGTATGCCCTATATGCTTACTGTGGACGCGTATTTGATGCGTCCTGCCAGTCTTGAGTTCATACTCCATAAAAGTGTATCTTGCAAACCTTTCAATTACTTTATATAAAGTAATTGCTTCTCTGCCGCTGTTGTTTCTCGATACTGCCATCAACTTTCTATCTTTTGAAGAGCGGTCTATATACGTTTGAATAATTCCCTCGTCCGCCTTTACAACGCCGTCGACGAGCGCATAATAATATCTCTTGGCGGATTTAGAGGAAATTTGCTCTTGCAAAGATATATGAGCAAAATCATTTTTTGCCACAACCAGAAGTCCCGACGTATCCTTATCCAACCTATGCACGATACCGGGACGCACAACGCCGTTGATTGAACTCAACGACTTGAGATGATATAAAAGCGCGTTGACGAGAGTATTGTCGTACGATCCGCTCGCAGGATGAACGACCACACCTTGCGCCTTATTGACCACTGCAATATCGTCGTCTTCATATACTATATCTATGGGAAGATTTTGCGGAGTAAGATCCAATTGCCTTATCTCCTCACGCATTACGGAAATCTCTTCGCCTGCCTTGAGCGTATACCCAGCCTTTGTGACCGAACCTCCCACTAAAACTCTGCCTTTTTCTATTAAATTTTTGATATGCGAACGGCTATCTTGAGAATGAGCGCCAAGATATATGTCGAGCCTTTGTCCGGCGTCTTGAGTGTCCACGACATAGCGTATTACGTTGCCGTCTAAATCTTCTTGAAATTCTTTTTCCATAGTCTTATCAAAAAATCTTAAAAATATGTCGATTAAATATTATTTTCTTTATCGTCACTTTCTTTTTTACTTTCGTCATCCGCAGCGTCGTCAATTGAGTTTTGAGTTTTTCCCGGCTCTTCTTGTTCACTGCTCTGCGGCAAATCTTCGGTAGAATCAGCGCCGGTGTTTTCTCGAGCCTTTTTATCTTTCAATATACCCAAGTCTCCCTCCTTATAGTCAAAGACTATATACGCGCATATCATAAAAACTCCAAGAACCAGATATATGTCTGCTACATTACCAACGCCAAAACTTGTATTGAAGAGTTTTTGGAAAATTCCGTCTAGAAATAAATATTGAATAAAATCTCTCACCACGCCGTCGCAAAATACTCTGTCTATAAGATTGCCAAGTCCTCCCGATATCAAAAGCAACATC
Organism: Clostridia bacterium; assembly: GCA_013316135.1. GTDB lineage: Bacteria > Bacillota > Clostridia > Christensenellales > UBA3700 > RACS-045. The sequence continues at coordinate 4,181 of WSNH01000093.1, read as the reverse complement.
GACCATCTAAAAAACCAAGAGGTCTTGGGACGCTTGAGCGCATTAAGCATAACTATAGCCGCCAAAACAATAGTCAAAATTACTGTCAACGCTATCAAAAAGCCTGTTTTCCCCGAAAAAGCCGAAAATGACGCTCCGTCATTAAAACACGGATAAATAGCAAAAACTCCGTCTATCAATGTATAACTTTGATAAGAATTAAGTCCCAACCTGTTCATCACCACGTCTTTTGAGACCAAGTCGCTTGCAAGCAACAACGCAAATATCAAAAAATCTATTAGAATACGCTTTAATACAGCGCTTTTATCTTGAATTTTCAACATACTTATTTTATCTGTCCTTGTATTGATACCCCGCCCGGCGTAAATAAAAACATATTGTCCGCAATTCTCTGCTCGCAACCGCCCAGCGCATAAATCGCGCCATTGAGAAAATCCAAAATGCGTTGAGCATACTTCTCGTTAATTCTGTTGAACTCTACTATTATTGCCTGCCTGTTGCGAAGATTGTCTATGATATCCTGCACTTCAGACAGCGTCTTTGGTGTCACGATAAGTATATTCTGCATATCTCCGCCGGCATATTGCTGCTGTTTTTTATTTCGGAAAGAAAATAGTCCTTTCTTTTTTGCTGGTTCGTAATTCATATTTCTACCGTCAAAGTCTATGCCATCTTGATACGGATAGCCCTGCCCCATATTAGACTGTCCCATAGGTTGCTGAGGCGCATATGGCTGAGAATATGGCTGTTGAGGCGCATATTGTTGTTGGTTGGGATATTGCGGTTGCGCCATTTGCCCTTGATACGGAGGTTGAGGCTGATAATTATTAGGCTGATAGTTGGCTTGTGAATACGGTTGCTGCGTATATTGAGGCTGTTGGTATCCCGACTGCGCGCCGAGATTTTCGGGATTCTGATAATCACTTCGAGAAAAATTAAATCTCCTGCGAGGAATAAAGCCGTCGCGCCCGCCGTCGTTGTTAAAAACGTCTCTTTCTTCGTTGTTGTAATCTCGTCTGTCCATTATTTGTCTCCCAAATTGTAATTACGTTCACCAAAAAGTACTCTTCCAAGTCTTACCATAGTCGATCCGCCGTATTCAATTGCCATCTCGTAATCATTCGTCATACCGCAAGATAAAGTGTCTATCTGATGTCTGTCCGACACATTCGTCTTAAACATTTCATATAACTTATTAAAAGATTTATATAAATCTTTTAACGCGTCTCTATCTTCAAGATTTGGCATAACCGTCATAAGACCTCTAAGTCTGATGCTGTCCTTTCCCTCAACGTACGCCAAAAGTTTGTCAAGTTGTTGAGGAGCAACTCCTCCCTTGGATATTTCGCTACCCATATTGACTTCTATAAGAACGTCGCATATTTCTCTCTTAAAAGGCGTGGTTCGATATATAGGCGGCTTGCAAATATATCCTGTGATTTCGATACTGTTGGGCGTAACCGTTTCGTCCATAGGTAAAAGGTCTCTTACAAAAGCCGTCAACAATAATTTAGACTTCTCTCCTTCTATCTTATTGTAACTTCTGAATTGTCCTACAAGGTTTATTTTGTTTCCCACCTGTACTTCGTGTCTCACAAGCAATCTATCAGAAATAGTAATAGGAATAAAATCTTTTTGCTCTGACAGTCTCGGGACAGCGACGACTGTTTCGTAAAAGCCCTCCCCAAATACTTCGTGAGTATAAATCGGCTCTTTCACTACAGTGCCGACCAATTGCAATTTATTGTTGTTCATCTGTTCGTAGTTCATAATCTACCCTCCAATTGTGTTTTTATTTCTAACGCTATCTAAAAAGCAACGTATTTTTTAATTTATTTTGTGTCAGTTTGTCTTATGCTGTATACCGCTACTGTCTATGCTGTACCCTTCTTGGTATATTAAATCTGAAATTTTGACCATTTTGTAGCCTTGATTTTTCAAATTTGCAATTACCAACGGCAACGCTTCAAGTATGTTGTCACTGTTGTTGTGAAAAAGGATTATTGATCCGTTTTTAACTCCCTTGTTTACTCTTGATAGAATTTCCGTTGCGCTCAGCCCCTTCCAATCAAGAGAATCCACAGTCCACTGCACTCCTATCATATTTTTTTCTTCGACCACTTCTAACAAAGTATTATTATAGTCGCCAAAAGGCGGTCTAAAGAATTTCGTCTCAATGCCAGTCAACTGCTTTACGCCTTCGGTCACGTAATCCAACTCTTCTGCAATCTTTTCTTTGCTCAAAGTACTCATATTGAGATGATTGTTGCTGTGATTGCCTATATCGCAACCGCTTTCAGCAATTTTCTTTACCATATCCGGAAATTTATCAATCCAAAATCCCACTAAAAAGAATGTGCCGTCCACTCCGTGTTTATCTAGAATATCCAATATTCCCTGGGTCTTATCCGCTCCCCAAGCAGCGTCAAAAGTCAACGCCACAATTTTTTCATTCGTATCTACGCCGTAAACAGGCACTTTGCGCAAACTTTGATTGTTGAACACTGCGCTTACTTGTTCGTTTGCCATACCCGTCATACATATTGCTACCAAAGCAATTACTACTAACACTGTGACAATTGATTTTCTTTTTATTGAAAAAAACATTTTTTACCTCTTGATACTACCACGAATTAAACTTAATGATTTGTCGACTTTTGTTTGTATTTGTCTGCTTTTGTCGAAATATGTCGAATATACATAATACTTCTAAATAATCTTTTCTTAAGTAATATCTTTTATTCAATTGTATTAAATACAAATCTAAAATATAACTTTACTTAACGCACTTTCTCGAATTTTCATTATTTTAACTAAAAACGAAATATTTTTAGATTTTTGTCTTAATTTAGCATAAGCGACAAAATAATAATTTATGTCTTGACTTTTGTCGGCTTTTAATTTATACTGTATATAATGCGCTAGGTGGGGAGCTTGCGGTGCCCTGTACCTGCAATCCGCAATAGCAGGACTGAACGCCGATCTCGGCTTTGACTATGTGAGGTCTGCCTCAAATAAGTAACGTTGATACCAAAGTCTTGTGCAATCATTCACTGTGAACCATGTCAGGACTTGACCGTAGCAGCATTAAGCAGACCGTTTGATGTGCCATAAGGTCGCTTTGGAGGAGTCAACTGTTTGTGTTACGCTTGGGTAGCCACTGTCAAAATCGGATGCGCAGGATTTAGAGAAATTCGCCACCTCAACAAAGGTGGCTTTATTTAAGCAAAAGCCAAAATCCAACTAAATACTTGCTTAATTAAATTCTCTATAGGAAGGAGATTTATGAATCAAGATAAAAAAATTGCCCTGCTCATTGACGCGGAAAATATTTCAAGAAATTATCGCAAGACGATTATGAACGAACTTGCCAAATACGGAACTACAACATATCGACGCATATACGGAGATTTTACTTCCAGGACAATAAGTTGGACAAGCGAAGATATGCTCAAGTATTCTCTTACGCCCGTTCAACAATACTCCAATACTTCACACAACAACAGAAACGCAGGCAAAAATTCATCTGATATTACGCTTGTAATAGATGCAATGGATATTTTATATTCCGGCAACGTCGAAGGGTTTTGTATAGTATCTTCCGACAGCGATTTTACAAAACTTGCATCTAGATTAAGAGAAGCGGGAATGTTGGTTATAGGTATGGGTGAACAAAAAACTCCGCTAGCTTTTAGAAAATCTTGCGAAAAATTTATACTTCTCGACGTATTGAGCAAAAGCGACGATAAAAAACAATCTGATAAGAAAACCGATAAAAAGGCTGATAAAGCAGACAAAAAAGTAGAAAAATCCGACAAACAGGAGAAAAAGAAAGCGTCAAAGAAAACCAAATCTCAAGTCGAAGACCAACCAATAGAAGCGGTAGAGATTACTGAAGAAAAAATTCAAATTCATATAGAAGAACCTGAAGAAAAGTCTACCGATACCCCAACTATTATGCCGCTTGAGAGCATTACTCAACTTATAAAGACAGAAATACTTCCTGAACTTGCCGACGAAGACGGTTGGGCAAGTCTAGCGGATATTGGCAATTGGCTCTACAAGCTATACAGCGACTTTGACAGCCGCAACTACGGATTTAGTAAGTTAAGCGCGCTATTCAAATCTTGCGAAGACTTTGAAGTAAAGCCCCAACCTCAGACAGATCCGAATAGTAATGT
>WSNH01000092.1 GCA_013316135.1 Clostridia bacterium | reverse complement strand
AAAGTTATAGTACAATATATTTATTAAGAGCCTCTGTTTAAGTCCGCGCGACAGTTGCGATATTGATTTGCGTAATAAAAATTTGTCGGAGGCAACAACCAACAAAATAAGATAAGGAGGGGAAGGTATGAATATTTGGCACGACATAAGCAAGGATAGAATTGCCAGTGAGGATTTTATAGCGTGTATAGAAATCCCAAAGGGGTGTAAAAACAAGTATGAAGTCGATAAGCAGACCGGTATGCTTATTTTGGACAGAATACTTTATACGGCGACGCACTATCCTGCAAATTACGGATTTATTCCGCGCACATATGCAGACGACGGAGACCCATTGGACGTGCTTGTGATATGTAGTGAAGAGATCGCTCCGCTTGCGCTTGTGAGGTGCTATCCTATCGGGCAAATTGCTATGATCGACGAGGGCAGGGAAGATATAAAGATTTTGGCGGTACCTTTTAAAGACCCCAACTGGAACGGATATAAAGATGTAAGTCAACTCCCGTCGCATATTATTGAGGAAATGAAACACTTTTTTGGAGTATATAAACAACTTGAGGGCAAAAAGATGGAAGTGCTTGAACTGTCAGGCAGAGACACTGCGATAGAGTCCATAAGCAAAGCTATAGATTTGTACAATGAAGTGTTTTTAAAAGACTAAGGATTTGTAGATAAAACTTACTTTACTAAAGATAAAATAAATGAAAAGAATATTTAATTTCAGGATTGCTCCACTGATATTGTTGAGCATTGTCTTGGCAATTTTGTCGATTACTTTTTGTAGCAATACGACGGTGATTGCCATTGTTGCGCTTATGATAATTGCGCTTTTGTCCGTTATATCTATAAAGCAATTCAAAAAGGCAAGACCCAAACTTATAATATGTATATTAGTGTTTTTTATCTTTCTGGGATTGACTTCGCTTACGTATGCGAGGGCGGAAAACAGACAAATTTATAGCGAAAATTCTCTCATTGAAGCCGATATAGATATGCTTACAGATTGCGATGAAAATGGCGTGTTGCAACCGTCTGACGACACATTCGGAATACAAATATGTTTGAGTACTATAATCGTTGACGGCAGAGAAATAGAGGGAAAGGCAGTTGCGATATTTTCAGACGGCGAGATTTTTGAAGGATTTAAGATAGGTGATAGAATTAAATTTAGGGGCAGCGTCGCTCCGCAAAATTTAGTAGTAGAAGATGCATATAGCGTGCAGAATTACCGCAACAAACAATATCACTACATCTATTGCGACGTGGATTATGACGACGAAAATTTTTGTTTTTACAAAGTATCGTCAGGGATGAAGTTGATCGACAGAATAAAGATCAAAGTAAAGAGTACGTTATATTCATACACAAGGTCTGATACTGCGGGTTTTTTGTACGCAATGACGTTCGGCGACAAAAACGGATTGGATACGCAAATCAAAAATAATTTCAGTTATACCGGTACGGCGCACGTCTTTGCGGTATCGGGATTGCACGTGGGTATACTTGCAAGCGGAGTGCTTTGGATATTCAAAAGAATCAAACTTAATAATCGCGTAATTAGGCTTGCCGTAATGGGCGCGATATTGTTGATATTCACTGCGCTGTGCGGTTTTTCGCCGTCTACGGTGCGGGCGAGCGTAATGACGGTAATGCTTATGCTTGCCAAGGCATTGGGTATGCGCAACGACGGAATATCAAGTATGTCGTTGGTGGCAAGCGGAATCTTGATGTATGATCAAATATATTTATTTGATATAGGATTTTTGATGAGTTTTTTGGCGGTATTCGGCATATTTACGTTGCGCAAGCCGCTTGAAAAGACATTTAAGAAGTTGCCAAAACGGCTTGGCAGTTTGATTGCCGTCTCAATTTCCGTCAACTTGGCTCTTCTACCGTTGATGATGTATTATTTCAGCGGACAGACTTTACTCTTTATTATTGCCAATCTTTTGCTTTTGCCTGCGATGGGGGTAATATTTCCTATATACCTTTTTGCCGTTACGTTGGCGTCGGTGGCGCCGTTTATGGGGTGGCTTGTTACGGCGGTGGCGGCGCCGTTTACGCTTTTGACAATGCTCATAGGGTGGATAAGTAAAATACCTGCTTTAATTATCAATTTCGATGCCAATGCTGTGATTATCTTTATTGGTATATTGAGCGTTCTTTTGTTGTCGGAGTATATATTCGTACACAAAAATATCAAGCGTATTGCGGCAATAATTTTTGTATTCGCATTAGTATTTACAATATCTGCGGCGTTTAGGATATGGGGTTCAAACGATCTTTACGTATACTGTTTTGCAGATAAATACGATTGTCAGTACATACTCGTTGACAATGCGTTTGGCGGAGAATATTTGATTATCAACGACAGGACAAGCGGGGATAGTGTTGAAAGTGTGAAAAAAGCTATGAGTGAGAATAAATTTGCTAAGATAGACGGAATAATAATCGTGGGCGACGTCGACGACTATTATCTTAGGAAGTTGCAGATGTCGACAAACTGTCCTTATGTCTACGGCGCGACGTATATGTCAAGCGGTATTTATGCGGGAAATTCTGTCGTCGAGGACGGATTGACGGCAGGCTATTTGAATTACGGAACGCTGGATATTGTGTCCGGGGGGACTACCTTGAGAGTGATGGCTGAAGAATATTATTACGACATCGACAAAAACTATCAAATACTTGTAACTTATAACGTAATCAGCGCCGATACGGATGGGAAATATATTGTTTGCGACATTGGCTTTGATAATTCTGTCAAAAATTACGTGCCAAGTACGTTTACTTTTGAAGTAAATAATGATAGAATAAAAGTCGAAAGATCTTGGAGGCAGTGATGCAAGTTCTTCAACTAAAGCAAACATTTAAGACAAATATATCCGATATCTATGCTCTTACAGGTGATGACGAGGGTATGATTTTGTTTGCTTTGGAAAAGTTTTACGCGCTTATTCCTGCCGACACAAGAGAGTATTGCGTGCAGAAATTCGAGGGTAACGATATAAGTCAGGACGAAGTCATTGCGTCGTTGTCATATCCGTCTATGTTTGGGGACAGGCGGCTTGTCATAGTCAAGGAATTCAATAAAAAACTTACTATGGCTGAGACGGAAAAATGGCTTGATTATGTGGACAATACTATCGAGGGCAATATACTAATACTTGTCAACTGCCCGACTGTAAAGAATGCGATAAACCAATACGTCGTCGACGTGGACTGCAATAGAATGGGGCTTATAGACTACGTCAATTATATTCAGACGGTGTTCAATTTCTATAAGGTCAAGTACGACAAGTCGGCTTTATCGGAAATCGTAAATCGTTGCAATAAGGACTTCGGCAAGATAAACAACGAGGTCAATAAACTTATGATATACGCGGGCAGTGAGATAGAGATTGACAGACAGGTAATAGACTACATCGTCGCGACTGACACCGAGACGCAAGTATTTGAATTTATATACGCGATACAGGACGGACGGTACGACAATGCTATGGGGATTATAGGCGTGCTTTTGAGCAGAGGGGATAAGCCGTCGATGATACTTGCGACTCTCACGCTGACATTTAAGCGTATGTTTGCGATAATGACCAATGAAGGAGACGAAGACTTCTTGTGCGAAAGGCTGGGAATGAAAAAAGGCGCGCTTTTTATGACGAAAAAGAAAATCGACGAGGCAAAGCGCAGAGTGAGTGGCTTTTTGACAAAACTCAAAGACGCGGTGTATTATCTATATCAACTCGAATATGATTTTAAGAGCGGAAAGATTTCTCAAGAAAGCGCTCTTGATCTGGCAATAACACACCTTATAGGAAAGACTTATGCAAAATGAAAGACAGGCGTTTGGCGCGCCAAGAACGCCTAAATTAAAAAACGATTGGGTGACGGTAATATTGAAAGTCTTGCTGTATGCGGGAATGTTTTTTTCGCTCTTTTTCTTTGGCAAGCGTAACTTCAATTCGCTTTTTGTAGCGGTTATTGATCCGTCATATACGGACTTGTTCGGTATATCTCTTGCAGAATATATTTCGTCAATGGGAAATACTATGTTGCTTGCAATGAAGATAATGTTGCCGGCAATATGCGCTTTGTTGTTTTTCTTGTTTTATTTTTTATATGCAAGATTTTTTGCCAATTTGGTATTCAACCAATTGAGGGTATTCGGGATAGGTTTTGACATACGCAAGTTTAGAATATGTCTTGACAGCAGTATGATAATACTCACAGTATTGCTGGGTATATTCCAAGTGATATTTAATTATTATCCGACATTGGATTATTTCGGAAACGTATTTATTCCGCCGGCGCTAGCGCTGATTTCAATGGCAATCTTTTATTTCACCTATTCAAAGGGTTTGGAAAAGATTTACCGTCCTTTGCTTCTCAACATAATGTTGTTGCCGACGATAGTGTTGGTATTGTTTGCGTGAGGTGGGATATGAAGAAGTTTTATAATTCAAAAAAGATATGCGTGATTGCGATAGCGATGTTGACTGTGGTCGTCACTTTGTTTTTTGTAGGGTGTACTTCAAAGCAAATACAGGTCAAGCAAGTTGACGGCATAGACGCTGGTTTTGGCGATAGGGCGTACGAATATTTGCAAACTCTGTCGGGCGAGGCGCTTCAAAATAGAACAGTAGGTACGCAAGGCGAACTTGACGCGGCTAAATATATTGCCGGACTTTTGATGGATTGGGGCTATGAAAGCGAATTTTTAGGCGAAGAAGGATTGGGATTGCAACAATTCAAGATGACCTTCAAGAGATTTGACGGCGAAGAAATAAAGGACGCGCCTGCTCATAACGTGATCTTTTCAAAGAAGTCGGGAGAGGAAAACAGTAAGGGCGAGATTATATTTGTGTGCGGTTATGACAATCTCTATTCAGAAAAAGCTGACGTAAACGGCAACTTGTGGAAGGCGGACGGCAGTTATGAGAGCGGTAGTTCCGCGGCGGTAATGCTGACCGTTGCCGAAGCGCTTAAAGATAAGTCTTGCGATTATGATTTGACTTTTGCGTTTTTCTCAGGTAGTTGTTACGGCTGGAAAGGCGCAATGAATTATGCAGACAATCTTGACAGGGCGCAACTTGACAAGATTGCGCTAGTCGTCAACTTTGCGATGCTTGGCGGAGGCGATAATTGGTATATTTACGCCGGCGAAAGCAAAAATTCTTACGGAAGTTATCTCAACGCCTGCGGAGGCAATTACGTTACCGCCGTACCGAAAGACAGAAATATAGGTCAGTTTATACTCTCTGAAAACGCAACATACAATTATGCAAATATAGGAATGCTGTCAAATCAATATTTCTTTGACGTCAAGCAAGTGCCTACGGCAAACTTTCTGTCGCTCAACTGGGAAATAAACGACAATCCGCTCTTTAGCGAAATGAAGGGCAAAGACAACGTATACCATACTAAAAACGATACGTTTAAAAATATGGTAGAGCGAAAAGGCGAAGAAAATATCAAAGCGCAATTTTTTGAAATTGTCAAGACTACGCTAACGGCGCTTGACGATTCCAACTCAGAGACTTTTGGGGCAGTTTTAGACGTGGCAAGAAGCGAGTTGCCGAACGGCGGAACCCAGAGCGGGAATAGTGCGACTTTGGCAAATATCGTTCTTAAAATTGTTTTGATTGCAATCTTGATTGCTATATCTTTTGCAATAAGAGCCAACTTAACCAAGAATTTTGATAAATATGTTAAAGCCAAAAAATCCAAAGAGGGAGAAGACGGCGACGCTCAAGAAGAGCCAAAGCCTTTTGAGGATGTGGATATCGACGCAGATAATACTCAAGAGACTCTAAAACCACAAAAAAAGTCTGAAAATAATCACGAAGATGATCCTTTTATGTAATATATTG